>JANPIY010000480.1:0-4795 GCA_031425255.1 Planctomycetota bacterium | reverse complement strand
CTGCCGCACCAGCGCCGGGCAGGGCAGCTGCTGACGGTACTCCCGTGCACTCTGGCCAAAGGCCGCACGGAAACGGCGGGCGAAATAGTTGGGGTCATGCCAGCCGACCACCTTGCCGACGGCGGCGATCGGCATGTCGGTGGTCAACAGCAGCACGGCGGCTTTTTCCGCCCGCCGGCGGGCGAGCCAGGCCATCGGCGACTGCCCGGTGTGGCGCTTGAACAGGCGCACCAGGTAGGAGCGGTTGAGCGACAGCAGCGCAGCGAGTTCGACCAGCCCCCAGTCGTGATCGAGGCGTTCTTCCAGCGCATGGATCGCCGTCAGCACGCTCGGATCAGCGGCCCGACTGCGTTCGGCCCGGGTCTCCGGATTGGCGGCATACGCTCGGCTGAGCGTCGAAAGCACCAGGAGCAGGCGCCCGATGGCTTCCGCCCGCGCCCGCACCGGATCGGCGAGAGCCAACACCTGACGCAGCGCATCGAGCTCGCGCATACAATCCTTGAGCGCGGTGGCTTCCAGATGCACGGTGACCACGCCTTGCCCGGTCGAGGTCTGCGGTTGCCCTGGGGTCGGCAGACGAGCCGGCAGCAGCGGTGCCAGCAGCGGGTCGGCGCGTGCCCAGCCGATCTCCCGCGTCAACAGTTCGATACCGACCAGGCAGTTGCACAGCTGCAGCCCGCGGCTGCGTTCATACGCGTGCCACTGTCCCGGATGGAGGATGAACACGTCGCCAGCGGCGATCGGTGCCTCACCATGGATGGTACGGTGGACGCCCACGCCATGCAGCACCACGGCGATCTCCAGGAAATCGTGATCGTGGAGCGGGACGTCGCCGTCATGGGACGGCAGATGCACATGGACCGGAACGCCCACCGGAGGGAACAGGCTCTGCGCGGTGAGGTGTTCCATGCCAGATATGAGGCCGGAGGTGAGCATGGGAGCGGAGTGTCCATGAGTCACCGGTGCGTCAACCGTGTGCTAGTCAAACCCGTGGCAGGTACGGCAGATGCCGCATTATTATGATAGTCAGTCCGGGTGTGAAGCGTCGAAGGTCTCATTCATAGACCGTCATGGATCAGCGCGCACCGCTCCTGCCGGCGCGCGCTCCCACCACCGCACCCGACGCGAAAAAACCGTCCGTCAGCAAGACCTGGGGCCCACATCCAACGGTGGCGGACGGGCCTGAGATTGCCTTATGGATGGTGAGCCGACCATCCCGCCATGACCAGCCTGCGCTCCTTCATCGTCGAACTGGCCACCGCCGGCGGGCAGATCGCACGTGACCTGTTCATCAAGCGGGCGGACCACGATGTCCGCCACGAGGTGCGGGTGAAAGCCGATCGCGACTACGTCAGCCACGCCGATGGCCTGGTGGAGGACACCATCATCAGGCGCATCCGCGCCGCCCATCCCAGCCACCAGATCCTGGGTGAGGAAAGCGGCACCAGCGGCCACTCCGCAAATCAGGACGCGTTGTGGATCATCGATCCCATCGACGGCACCACCAATTTCATCCATGGCATCGCCCAGTTCGCCATCTCGATCGCCTTCTGCGATGCGCAGGGGCCAGTCATCGCCGTGGTCTACGACCCCATCGCCGACGAGATGTTCCTGGCGGAACGCGATCAGGGCCTGTGGTTGAACGACGTTCCCCGCCGCACCTCTGGCTGCACCAGCCTTCGAGACGCGCTGGTGGCCAACGCCATGCCCTTCCGGTCCCCGGCGGTCCACGACGACGCGTTGACGGTCTTCAGCGCGGTGCAACGTGCCTGCGATGATCAGCGCCGTGCCGGCGCCGCTTCGCTCGACCTCGCCTACGTCGCGGTGGGACGTCTGGACGCCTACTATGAGATCGGCATCCATCCGTGGGATACCGCCGCAGGTGAACTCCTGGTCCGCTGCGGAGGTGGCGTGGCGACCGATTACCGGGGCGGCACCGGCGAGCTGCTGCGGCGGCGTTCGATCGTCGCGGCCGCCAATGCCGGGGTCCATGGCGAGCTGTTGGCGCAGGTCGCTCCTCTGGTGCCCTGGCTCGCCCGCGCGCCCTTCGCGCCGGTCTGAGCGGATATGCTGCTCATCCCCACCCGGGTCGAAGTCCCTGGCCTGACCCTGCCGGTCCGCGCCACTCCGGTGGTCTGGATCTGGCTGGCCCTCGTTGTCAGCGTCTTCGTCGTCGAACGGCTGGTCGTGGTCGATCACAGCCTCCAGCTCGACCTGTTGCCGGACGGAGCGTTCCCCGGCGTCACCTTCGTCATCGCCTCATGGAATCTCTACGGCGATCCCGCGCTGTTCGATCTCTGGCAGCTGTGGTCGCATCTGCTGGTGCATCCGCAGTGGTGGCTGCTGGCGGTCGAGATCATCATCATGCTGGTGCTCGGCCGGGCGCTGGAGCGGGTCATGGGCTCAGCGCTCTTCGCCGCCGTGCTCGCCTGCCTCGGTCCCATCGGTGGGGTGGCAATGGTGTTGATCGGCCAGCAGGCGCTCCACACCGGTGCCCTGCCGTTGCTGCTGGGATTGGTGGGCGTGACTCTGGGACGCCTGCCGGGAGGCGTCACGTGCTGGGGCCTGGTGTGGTGGGCGATCGTGGCGGTCGGTTATTGGCCGTGGTTCCGTCTGCCAACGCACACCCTGATGTTCCTGCTGCTGGTCGTGCTGCTGGTGAGCGCGCCGGCCGACAGCGTGGTCGGCAGCATCCTGGTCGGCCTGCTGCTGGTGGCCATCGGCATCGGTTTGGGCGTCCTGGTGCGGCGCTTCGAGGCCATCAAGCCGGCGTGATGGCGTCGCGATAATCGGTTTCTCGTGTCAGGCCCCGCGCTGGTTGCGTCGCCCGGCTGCACACCACCATGCCGCCTCGCTACGCAAGGATGAGCCACATGTCGACGATCGAACTGCAACCGGTCAAGGGTACCCGCGACTTCTACCCCGAGGACCTGCGCGCCCGTACCTGGCTGTTCGCCCAGTGGCGCGAGGTCGCCCGTCAGTTCGGTTACGAGGAATACGACGTCTGCGTCCTCGAACACGTCGACCTCTACATCCGCAAGGCCGGCGACGAGATCACCTCGCAGCTCTATGAGTTCAAGGACAAGGGCGACCGCCATGTCGCCCTGCGGCCGGAGATGACCCCATCGCTCGCCCGCCTGGTGATGGCCAAGGGTGCGGCCCTGGCGTTGCCCCTGCGCTGGTACTCGTTGCCGCAATGTTTCCGCTACGAACAGGCGCAGAAGGGCCGCAAGCGCGAGCACTACCAATGGAACATGGACATCATCGGTCTCCCCGGCGTCGCCGGCGAGGCCGAGCTGATGGCCGCGCAGGTGGCCTTCCTCAAGCGCACCGGCCTCAACCTCGCTCCGGGCAATCCCGACATCGTCTGGAAGGTCTCCAACCGCCAGGTCATCCAGTTCTTCCTCGAAGGCCTGGGCATCCTCGGCGACACCTTCGCCGCGGTCTGCGTGGTGATCGACAAACGCGACAAGATCGGCAATCCGGCGACCATCATCGAGCTGGGCAAGCTGGGCATCGGCAGCGAGGCCGCCGACAAGATCATCGACCTGCTCGACACCACCGGGTTGGAACAGGCCGCGGCCAAGGTTCCCGCTGACAACCCGGGTCTGATCGCGCTCAAGGAACTCCTGGCCTTGGCCGAGGCCGCCGGCTTCGCCCACCTGATCAAGATCGATCTCTCGGTCATCCGTGGCCTGTCCTACTACACCGGCACGGTGTGGGAGGTCTTCGACGCCACCGGCGCCATGCCGCGCGCCATCGCTGGTGGCGGGCGCTACGACAAGCTGATGGAGACCTTCGGCGGTCAGCCGACGCCGATGGTCGGCTTCGGCTTCGGCGACGTGGTGATCCTCGACATCCTCGAGGAACGCGGCCTGTTGCCGACCTTCAGCCGCGGCATCGATGACGTGGTCTTCCCCATGGGTCCGCCCGAGTTCGCCGTCGCCACCCGCATCGCCACCTTCCTGCGCACGCAGGGCCGTGCGGTGACGGTCGATTACAGCGGAAAACGCTTCAAGGCGGTGATCGAACGCGCGGAGAAGGACGGCGCCAAACGCCTGCTGATCCTCGGCAGCAACGAAGTGCGCGATGGCGTCTGCGTCGTCCGCACCCTGGGCGGCACGGAGCGCAAAGAGGAGAAGGTGCCGCTGAAGGATCTCGGCGTCATCTGATCAGGGGTTCGAGTTTGCAGCTCAACCGTTGGCTGATGGCGGCCGCACGGGGTGGTCGAAGTAGCCATGCACCACGCCGAGCGGGCGGATGATGACCCCGACCGGCGCGTCACTGGTCACCGTCATGGTGCCCTCGACCCGGTAGTAGCGTCCCGGCACCACCAATCCGCCGTTCAAGCGCACGCTGCCGAAATCCTCGGCGTCAACGCGCAGGACATAGTCGCCCAGGCTGCGGTTGGTCAGCTCCAAAGGCTGCCCCTGCACCAGCACCGGGTCGTACGGCACCGCGATCCAGGCGTCGGGCTCGAGCAGTTCCTTCACGTGATCACCGCGCGTCGGAGCCGGGGCCTTCCTGCCACTCGCATAGGTACGTGCCACCAGCCGTCCGTCGACGGCGCGTGCCCGCTCGCGCTCGGCCAAACCAGCGCGAATCGGAGGAGCGACGGGACCACCGCGGCGAGGTGGATCCGACCTCGACCGGCTCGGGGCCGACGGGGCGCTCGAAGGCACCGTCGGGATCGCCCGGGTCGATCTGCTCGGGCTCGGCCGGCGGGTGGCCGTCTACCCGCAGGGCGTACTCGAGGCCGGCCGGTACCGGCTGAGCGTGGCCGCCGCCGCGATCG
>JANPIY010000479.1:0-5750 GCA_031425255.1 Planctomycetota bacterium | reverse complement strand
GTCCTGGCAGTTGGAGGTACCCACTGGGAACCCTGCTGCGTCGCACGGTCACTCGATCGTCAGCAGCTCCTGGGCTGACCAGGGTTTCGTGCGTGCCGCTTCCTGGTCGCGGATGACTTTGACCTCGCTGGTCTGGACCGGCGCGGCCTGGTTGCCCCATTCGTTGCGCACGTAGGTCAGCACCTCGGCGATGGCGGCATCGTCGAGGACGTCCTTCTGCGGTGGCATGACCACCGGCGCATCGAAAACCGCCTCGTTGACCGTCACGGGACCTTGCAGGCCGTGTAGGACGATGCGGCCGGCGCGACCGATGGGGCCCAGCACCCATTCGGATTTCACCAACGACGGCGCCAGCCCAGGCAGGCCCTGACCGTTGGCCTGATGGCAAGCGATGCACAGCGTCTGGTATCTCGTCCGGCCCTTGGTGAAGCGCGCCAGCTCGTCGGCCGGCAACGCCGGGCCGGTGGCGGCATTGCGTATCAGCGCTTCGCCCGACCAGCGGTTGGCGATCACCCCGAGATTGGCTTGTGCAGCGGGGGTCAGCCGCGGCGCGATCGTCGCCAGTGCGGTGCGCTGAGGCAGGCCGATCGTCGCTGGCACGTCGCGTTCCGACCAGCCGTCGGCCATGCCGGCGAGGACCGCTTCGCTGGTGCCGGGATCGCCGCCGGCCAGCGCGGTCAGCAGGTCGAGCTGGTCGGCGGGCGCCAGGCGGTGCGCCAGGTTCCGCCCGATGAGCTGTTCGGTCTCGCCGGCGGCGCTGCCGCGGCCGCTGAAACTCGCGCCGCGGGTGGGCGCGCTCTCCTCCAGCAGCAGATCGTCGAACCAGGCGGTGCCCGTCGCCGAGCCCCAGCCGCCGAACAGGCAGTTGAGTTCGATCTCGCTGCGGCCCTCGCCTTTGAAATCCATGCTCACGCGCGTCCAGTCGTTGGTGCCCTTGACCACCTTGCTCTTGACGTCGTGGGTGTGCAGGTTGAACAGCGCGCCCATGCCGCCCTTCACCTCGGCGGTCTTGACCCAGCCGCTGAGCCGGTAGCTGCCGTTGGGTTTGATCGGCAGCACCAGGGTCCACGAGGCGTCCGCGCCAGCGCCGGTGGCGGCGATCTGGAGGCACTTTCCTGAACGTCCGCCGGGGACCACCGCAAAGGTCGCCACCCCGCCGTAGGTGCGTTGCAACCAGCCGTTGGGTCCGCTGGCGGTGGCGCCTTCGAAGCTCGGATCCTTGATCAGATTCGCCTCCAGCGCGGGCGTCGCAGCGTTGCTCACAGGCACGGTGACGCTGGCCTTGGCCGCCGCGGCGAGGTAGCCACGCCCATGCGCCGCCACGCCGACCATCAGCGCGGTCGGCAGATACTTGTCGCTCATGACTTCCTTGGCCTGGCGCTGGGCGAATAGCTGGGCGCCGAGGCGTTCGGATGGCGGCAGCTTCGACACCGCCAGGAAGGCCGCGAGGCGCACGTTGAGTTCCGGGTCGGCGAGCACCTCGGCCGACGCGATCGCTTCGCCACTGGCGGCTATCGGCGGCAACACCTGGACGGCATTGCGCCGGACGCCATGGGAGGGATGGCGCAGCGCGGCGGTCGCCACCGCCAGCGCCGCGGGGTCGCTGCCGTCGAGCGCACCGAGACCATGCAGGGTCCACAGCGCGTGCACCACCCCGCCATTCAGGCCGATGGCATCGAGCGACT
The DNA here is from genome assembly GCA_031425255.1 of Planctomycetota bacterium. Lineage (GTDB taxonomy): Bacteria > Planctomycetota > UBA11346 > UBA11346 > UBA11346 > BOG-1363. The sequence goes on along the minus strand of JANPIY010000479.1, from coordinate 4,065 downwards.
GGTCCTTGGCCAGCGCGATCAGCGCCGGCACCACATCACGCTGCCCACGTTCGACCAGCAGCCGCTGCGCGGTGAGGCGCCAGAACTGGTTGTCGCTGCTGAGCGCCTGCACCAGCTCGGCGGGTTTCATCGGATCGAGCCGGCGCAGCGCCGTGGTCCGGTCGCCCTTCCAGCTCACGCGGTAGATGCGCCCGTGCTCGACGTCACGCAGGGGGTTGATGTGCGCGCCGCCCTTGCCGGTTTCGCTGTCGAAACCGCCGCTCTCTTTGCGCGGCGTCGGATTGTGCTGGATGATGAAGTTGTACCAGTCCGCCAGCCACACCGCGCCATCGGGACCAACCTCGGCGTGCACCGGCGCGAACCATTCGTCGGCACTGGCCACCAGATTGCCGCCATCGACGTCCTCGGTCCAGCCGCTGCCGTCGCGTTTGAGCAGGCCCGGGTGCAGCAAATGCATGGTCGGTTCGCACAGCAGTACGCTGCTGTTCCAGTAGCGCTGCGGAAAGGCGCGGGCGGTGTACAGGTTCGAGCCGGCGGCGGCGGTGTAGCCGCCGAAGACATCGACCTGGCGGATCTTCGCGGTCAGCGGATTGGCGGCGTACTGCTGATCCATGCGCACGGCCCGGCGCAGATCCTGATTGGCGGCCAGTCCTGGGGTGGCGTCGAGAAAGGGGATCGGGATCGGCGTGTAACAATGCTGGGTGTTGTTGGCGGTCGAGCCGAAGAGCTCGCCGGTCTCGCTGATGCCGAGGCCCCAGGTGTTGTTGTTGTACTGGCTGAGGAATTCCAGGCGGTCACCCGCGCGGCTGAAACGGAACAAGCCGCTGCGGAAGTTCAGGGCCTGCCCGCCGACGGTGCCGTCGAAACCGGAATACCCCAGCGCACCGTAGATCTGGTTGTCGAGGCCGTAGCGCAGGTTCGAGGGCCCGGCATGGGTGTCACCCTTGCTCCACCCTTCCATCAGCACCTGCTTCACATCGGCGCGGTCATCGCCATCGGTGTCCTTGAAGAACAGCAGCTGCGGCGCCTGCGCCACGATCAGGCCGCCGTTCGCGAAGACCAGGCCGGTGGGGATGTTGAGCTGGTCGGCGAAGATGGTGAACGTGTCGGCTTTGCCGTCGCCGTCAGTGTCTTCACAGATCTTGATGCGGTCGTTGCCCTGCCACAGCTCGGTGAACTTCGATGGATAATCGACGCTCTCCGCCACCCACAGACGACCGCGGTGGTCCCAGGTGAAGGCGATCGGCTTGACCACATCGGGTTCGGCGGCGAAGAGGGCGAGGTGGAAGCCGTACTCGCTGGTGGTGTGCTGTTGCGAGTCGGCCGGCGACAAGGGCAGCTGGTAGCGCGGATACGGCATGCGCTTCTCGTAGTTCTGCACCGTCGGCCGTTCCTCGTAACGCAGCTCGGCGCGTATCTCTGCAGCGAATGGTCCCAGCAGGTCGTTGAGCACCGGCTGGCCCTTGGTCCCGGCGGCCCAGGCCAGGCCACGCGCCAGCAGATCGGCATAGGCCGGCACCTTCCAGGTGCGCTCATCGTGGCCGGAAGCGGTATAGAAGACCCGGCCCTGGCCGTGCGTACGGATCCAGGTCCAGGGCTCGCGCGGCTTGGTCTTGTCCTTGTCGACGCGGTACATCAGCACGGTGCGATCGGTCTCGTTGTGCTGATCGTGGACATAGGTCTCGTCCCACGACTCGAAGCCGCCGAAGCCGCGCATGGTGGTGTGGTCGCGCTGATCGATGAGCGCCTTGAAGGTCTCGACGCCATGGCTCTTGAAACGTCCTCCCATCAGCTGAATGAGCGCCGGGTTCTTGCCGAAGCAGGCCGAGGCGCAGTGCACCGGCACGAAGCCCTTGCCGCCGGCGACGTAGCTGAGGATCGCCTGCTCCTGCGCGGGCGAGACCCCGCCGATGTTGCCGTACACCATCAGCGCGTCGTAGCGCGCGAGGTTGGCCTCGGTGAGGTCGTCGAGCTTCTCGGTGTAGTCGACCGCGATGCCGCGTTCAGCGAGAGGCCCCTTGATCCAGCCGTAGCGTTCGGCTGGGCGGTGATGGCCCTGATCACCGAGGAACAGCACCGCCAGGCGGCTCTCGCCGGAGATGAGCGCAGACCCCAGGGCCAGGAGGACGAGGGCGGACCACAACGGGCGGCGGAGAGAGGGCATGGGCGGGTGCCTTTCGAAGGGGCGGAGAACCCGCCGCGGGCCAGTGTACCCTGCAACCCACGCGCTGGTCTTGGATGAAATACATGGACCGCGCGCGGAACCGGTCCCTGGTCGGGAGGTCGAGGTTATCATGCGTCCAGTAAATGATGGAGCATGGGCTTCCTGCCCTGGCCGGCGAAGCGTCGCGGCAAACCAGCGCCGGCGACGGAGTGTTGGTCACGAGCGCCGTGCTCGCAGCGCGGCGATGACGGAGTCCTGCCGATGCGACGCTTCCACCTCTTCCACCTCTTCCACCTCTTCCACCTCCTCCAAATCCCGCCGCTGCCTTCCCGACTGCTGCTCGGCCTAGTGAGCCTGGGGATCGCGACCGGAGCCCCATCGCTGCTCTCCGCCGCAGCCCCGTCCCAGGAGTATGAACTGCTGTTCGTCGACGAGTTCGCCGGTGGAGGTCTCGATCAGACGCACTGGCGACATCGTCTTGGCGAACGGCGCGGGGCGAACATCTTCAACAGTCTCAACCGCGCCGAGAACGTCACCGTCGCCGACGGCCAGCTGCGCATCGCCGTCCGTCAGGAGGTGATCGCCGGCCAGCTGATGAATACCGGGGGCGGCATCATCAGCCGGCACCAGTTCGGCTATGGCTATTACGAGACGCGCAGCACGCCGTTCATGGGTGGACGTGGTACCCATTCGGCCTTCTGGCAGGCGGGCGGCCTGCCTGGGAAGGTGAACAACATCTTCGAGATCGATGGCTACGAAATCGACTCGCAGGTGCGCATGGCCTGTCACAACCTCTACGTCCATCCGGCGCCGAAGCCGTTCAAGGAGGTGCCCTGGGTGCACCGCGCCAATGTACCGGTGGTCCTGGATCCCGACGGCTCCTACCTGTGCGCCTATGAATACACGCCGCAGGGGGTGACCTTCTTCTCCCAGGGCAAGGTGGTGGCGCAGGCCGACTGGCCGGAGCTCACGGCAGCCCAGTGCCTGCTGCTGACGGCACTCAATGGTGTCGGCAAGGTCACTGGCCAGCCGGGTGAATCGACCTTCGATTACGTGCGCTATTACGCCAAGGATTGGCCCGGCGTGAACCTGCTGCCCAACGGCAGCTTCGAGTACAACCAGGACCGGACCGATCCCCTGCGTCCGGTGGCCTGGGATCAGCAAGCCACCGATGGCCGTTCCGGTCGCGTGCTGGACGGCGAGGCGGTGCGCGACCGCTACCGCCTGCGGCATGGACTGGAGGACCGCGCGCATACGACGCGGACCGCGCAGACCCTGGAATTTCTCCGCAATGGCGACTACGAGCTGACGGCGCAGGTGCGCACCCACGGCACACCGACGCAGGCGCGCATCGTGGTCAGCGGGCATGGTGGCGAGCGGGTGGACCTGGAGCTGCCGCACGCGGAAACCTGGACGCGTGTCCACCTGACGCGGATCGCGCTGAGCACCCACGGTATCACCATCGCACTGGAAACCGCAGGACCGGCGGGCTCGTGGGTCGAATTCGACGACGTGCGTTTCCAGAAGCCGGCGGCGGCGGGACAGGCGCCGACCCAACCGGCCTTCACGCTGATCGACGATCCCCTGTGGAGCATCGCCCGGCGGGTGCCGCTGCGTTTCACCGGTGACCCCACATTTTATTTCTTCGACCGCAACGTCGGCCTCGGCGAGGCCATCAGCGTGGTCTTCACCATGACGCCCGAGGTGCGTGCCAACACCATGCCGATCGCGCGCACGCCCAAGACCGGCAGGGCAGGCTGGGCGGTGCAGCTCACCGAGCAGGGCGGGGTGATCCTGCGCATCGGCAGCGCCGCCACCCATGAGGTGTTGGTGGCCGATGCCGGCTACCTCCCCGGGCGGGCCATGACCGTGGCGTGTGTCATCGAGCGCGGCAGCGCCCG
>JANPIY010000478.1:0-11562 GCA_031425255.1 Planctomycetota bacterium | reverse complement strand
GGCGCTGCGGACGGTCCATCAGGCGACGGTGGCCGCTGGGCGCTTCGGGCCGAGCTGGTCGCAACGTCTGGTGATGGCCAAGTGGGTCCTCTCCGGCAGCGCTGCGATGGAGATCGCCGGTCGCCGGCTGAGCTTCGGTCCAGGCCAGGTGGCGATCTACCTGCCGACCATTCCGCACCGCTTCTGGGCGGTGGAGCCGCTCAACGAGTTCTGCTGGTTCACGTCCGACGGCCCCTTCGCCGAGGCGCTGCTGCTGGAACTGGGCCTGCGGCCCGGCATCTACCAGGCGCCAGCACCAACGCCGGAACGGCTGCGCGAGATGGCCGCCAGCCTGGCCGATCACAGCCTGGTGGGTCGCCGCCAGGCGAGTCTGTTGGCGATCCGTGAATGGTACCACCTGGCCGACATCATCCGTGCACCAGCTCCGCTGGCCCTCGCCGCGCAGGTGCGCGATCTCATCGCCCAGGAATTCGCCAATCCCAATCTCTCCATCGCAGGGATGGCCAAGCGCCTGGGGTATCACCGCGCGTCGCTCAGCCGCCTGTTCCAACAGCAGGCCGGTGAGACCATCATCGCCCACCTCGCCAAGGTCCGACTACGCGAAGCCTGCGCGCTGCTCGCCCATACCGACGATCGGGTCGCCGACATCGGGCGGCAGTGCGGCTTCACCCAGGCGGCCTACTTCTGCCGCTGGTTCCGTAAACAGACGGGCACGTCTCCTGGGGAGATGCGTGCGGCGACGTGAAGTCCACGGACGATGACCAAGGCGATGAGATGACCCACCGGCCAAATCTAGACAACCCAGCCCCCTGCTGTCACTGCCGTACAGTCGAGGCGCTCTGGGTGTGGGAGGATCGCACGCCTGCCGTGCGACCACCCGTCGGAGCCTCCATGTCCCGCCCCCGCTCGATCCTCATCCTCCCCCTCCTGGCTTCACTGACGATGGCCGCCGATCAGCCGCCGACGCAGCACCGCTTGCTGAACGCGCTCGACACTCCGACCGCCGCTGGTTTCGGTGGATGGCAGGTCGATGGCTTTACCAGCCGGCTCGCCACCGGCGGGGCCAAGGTCGGCGCATCCGCCGTCACCATCAGCGCGCAGGCGAAACAAGCCGGGGCCAAGGTCGACCTGACCGTCAGCGAGGTCCGCCTAGAGGGCTGCCGTCGGCTGTCGTTGTGGGTCCGCGGCGATGCGGACAGCAATGTCAGTGCGGTCGGCTTCCAGGTGGTCGACGCCAAGGGCGAGTGGTTGATGTGGACCACGCCGCTGAGCGGTGAGGCCTGGACCGCACTCGACGCCGAGACCAACGGCAGCGGCTGGAAACCCGCCTATCCGCAAAACAACCACAACGGCATCATCGATCTGCCGATCACCGGCGTGCACGTGGTGTGGTTCAGCAAGGCGGCCGGCGCAACCTCCCTGACCATCGACGGCCTGAGCGCGCGGGTGCCGGCCAGCGGTGACGGCGTGGTACTGATGCTGCCCAGCGATGAGATGCGTGAGCCTGGTCAGGCGTACGCCGGAACGGTGATGGCGGAGAACCAGGCGGCCGCGCCAGCAAGCGTGAGCGCAACCTGGACCATCCAGGCCAATCCGTTGTACCTCGATCCACCCCTGCCCGATGCCGTCCTCGGTTTCGATCATGCGCAGGGCGCGAAGACCACCCTCCAGGTCGACGGCGCAGCGCGCGGCGATGCGCTGTTCTGCGACGGTGATGACACCAGCGGCTACCAGACGCCGTGGGGTGCGGTGCGGGAGGCCGTGGCCACCATCGACCTGGGCCTGGTCCGCCACATCTCCTCCGTGCGTTGGCGTGCGGGCGATGCGAACTGGATCTTCCAGGTCGATGTGGCGTCGTCGTCCGACGGCAGTACCTGGACGCCGGTAGCCGGTGCGCAGGGCGTGATGCTCAAGGGACACTGGGGTGGCCCGCATGCCCTGCCGTGGCCGACCCCGGTGGCGGCGCGCCACCTCCGCCTGCGTTTCCACCACGGCGGCGCACCGGTCGAGAACCTGCGGCTGCCAGTCACCATCCAGGTCTATGACGGCAGCGGGAACGACCAGATGGCGATCCCCACCCTCGGCCCAGTGCTCGCACGAGGTAGCGCCAAGGCCGCGATCCCGGCCCGTGACTTCGCCGCCATCACCCTCCAAGGCGGCGAGGCCTTGACCCCAGGTGCCTATCTGCTCGGTCTCGACCTCACCATCGGTACCCGCCATGAGGTCCGTTGGTCGCACCTCTTCGTCGCCCCCACGGACGAGGTGCCGGCCGAGCGCGCGCGCCGTTTCGGCATCAATGCCGCGCAACCCGAACTGGCCGCGAGCATGCGCCGTTGCGGGTTCGGCTGGGTGCGATTCGAGAACGCCAAATGGATGATGTTCATGCCCAGCGCCGGACACGCCGCCTTCGATGGCTCGGTCGCTCCCTGGCACGTCAACCAGGATGGGATCTACGCCACCTATCGGCAGAACGAGCTCAAGGTCCTCCCGTATGTGTTTCAGCCGCCGGAGTGGGCGACCGCGGCGCCGGCGGAGGTGAAGCAGAACCGTTCCGGGTATCCGCCTAAAAAACCCTCGGACTACGGCGAAGCGGTCTTCCAGCTGGTCGCGCGTTTCGGCTCGCGCCAGGTCGCCGCGGCGCAGTTGCTGACCGCCGACAAGAAGAGCGGCCTCGGGCTGTTGCACGCGGTCGAACTGTGGAATGAACCCAACCTCAATGCCGCCAGTTGGGGGCCGTTCGTCGGTCCCATCGGCGAGTATTTCGACGTCCTGCGCGCTGGCATCGAGGGCTCGCGTCGCGCCGACCCGACGCTGCCGGTCAGCGCCGCCGGCTGGGCCGGCATCGACCTGGAGGTGGTCGGACAGCTCGCCGAACACCGCTACGCCGACGGCAAGACGCCGCTCGACCTGATCGACATCATCAACGTCCATTTCTACAGCGGGCGCGAAGAGCCGGAGATCTGTGGCTGGGATCCCAACGTCGACCGCGATGGTCCCACGGATCGTGGTGACACCTATCCCGAACAGCTCGCCGCCCTGGTGGCGTGGCGTGACCTGCACAAACCCGGCGCGGAGATCTGGCTGAGTGAGATCGGCAACGACGTCGGTGGCCCGCTCGGTCGCAGCGAGCGGCATCAGGCAGCGAAACTCCCGCGGGGCATCATGCTCGCCCTCGCCGCCGGCATCGAACGGGTGTTCATCTACCGGGAAAAGGGTAGCGATCCGGCGCAACACGCCGGCGCCGGCCTGCTGCGCAACGATGGCAGCAGGCGCCCTGCCTGGCTCACCACTGCGACCCTGATCCGCCAGTTGCAGGGCTTCCAGGGACGTGCCCTGCGCCTGCCCCATCCGGACCCGCAGGTCTGGGCCTACCTCTGGCAGGACGGTGGCCGGCGGGTGGTGAGCGCCTGGACCCTGGGCGAGGCGGCGGCCCTCGGTCTCGAGCTGGGGGCGGCATCGGTGTGCGACGCCTTTGGTCGGATCACGCCGGCAGCGGCGAGCGCGCAGGTGATGATCGGCTATGCCCCGACCTACCTGACGGTGGCGACGGAGACGCCGGCATTGACCCGGCTGATCACCGAGGCGAGGGAACGCGACCGCCGCGTGAACGTGCAGCGGCAGCAGCGCGATCGCCTGAGCGTTCGCGCCTTCGACTTCGGCTCCGCTGCCCATGTCGGCATGCTCAAGGGCTTCGGACTGCCGCGCCGCTTCACCCCGGTGGGCAAGGACCGCCTGTGGAATGACGCCGACGGTTTCGGCTTCACGCAGGCAGGGTCGCACGAAGAGGACGCCCATTGGATCGCCGACGCCCTGGAACGCGACGGCGTGCGCGTCAGCAAGGACTGCGTCTTCCGCGTCCGCCTGCCGGATGGCAGGCAGCGGGTCCGCCTCTCGCTCACGCCCCTCGGTGAGGGCAGCGTCACCGCAACACTCACCAGCGCGACCGGAACCGTCCGCACGCCCGCCATGACCGCCAACGACCACGTCTTCGAGACCACGCTCATCGGTGGCGGCGAGCCCCTGGGGGTGGCGGTGGAGGGCGGGGGCGTGCTGCGCTGGCTGACGGTCACGCCGCTCGATCCCTGAGTCCCGGACGGTGGACATCAGGTCTCCCCGCCAGCGCCTGACCGGACCTCCAGCTTGTCGCCGACGCTGGCGTTGGACCATGCGCAGCCATGCCGGTGCGAGGACCCTACAACGCCAAGGCCGTGCGCCTGGCTGAATACTTGCTGGCTGATCTACGTCGTGGCCGTTTTCCCATCGGCAGCCATCTGCCCACGGAAAGCCATCTCGGCGGCGAGTATCATGCCGCACGCGAGACCATCCGCCGCGCGGTGGCGGTGCTGGAACAACACCGCCTCGTCCAGCGCGTTCCGCATCGCGGCGTGGTGGTGATCGCCCTGCCGGATGCGAGCACCATCGCGGTCCGACGGCAACGCACCATCGCGGTGGTGCTGGCCAGCGAGCCCGATGGGGCGATGGCGCTGATGCAGGCCGGCGCACGCGACTATGCCCGCGAACACGGGTATGCGCTCGCGACGATCATCTCTGCTGACGACCCGGAGCGGCCATTCCAGGTGCTCGATCGCGGCCGTGCGGAGGGCCTCGATGGTGCCATCGTCCTGCCCTATCCCGGCAGCGAACACCGTGACGTGCTCGAACGCCTATGGCCGCGTGGCCTGCCGGTGGTGTGCGTCGAACGCCGCAGCGCCGGGCTGAAGGTGCCTTCCGTGGAGATCGACAACGCCGCCGGGATGTACCGCGCCGTACGCCACCTGCTGGTCCGGCATCGCCGGCCGGTGTGGTATCTGGGCATGACGCCGGCGCACCTGACCGACCGTGAGCGTTACCAGGGCTACCGCCGCGCGATGGACGATGCCGGATATGGCGAGATGATCAGCGCCCGTACGATCCTGCATCCCTGGGCGAGTGATGATGCGCGCTACTGGCACGTCACCGACGCCTGGCAGCAGGGCCATGAACTCGCCACGCGCTTGTTCGCCCATGGCGAGCGCTTCTGGTCGGTGGCCTGCCAGAAGGACGACATCGCCTGGGGCGTCTACCGCGCCTGTGGCGAACGAGGGCTGGTGATCGGACATGACGTGATGGTCACCGGCTTCGATGACCACCCGCACGTCGCCCATCTTCAACCCGCGCTGACGACCGTCCGCCAGCCTTTCCGTGACAAGGGCTACCAGGCCGCGCGCCTGCTCGACCGGGCCATGACGGAAGGTTTCCATGCCCCGGTCCAGGTGACCCTGGGGGTGGAACTGATGGTCCGAGGATCGAGCTGAAGGGCGACTTCTGCGCCCACCCCCGCCGGTGGGGCGATTCGTTGGATCTCCCTATTTCTTCACCGGCGTCAGGACCACCTGGCGCAGGTCCATCACGGCGACGCCGGGCTTGCTCGATGGGGTGACCTGCAAGGTCACTTCGCCCGCCTCCGCGATGGTCAGTTCCCCGATGCCGCGTTTGACGAAGTTCTGGAAATGCCCGGTGTCCTCGACTCGGAAGGTGAGGCGCTGGTCGCCCACCCCCACCACCACCTCGGCGCCGCCACTTCCCTTGCCACAGCCTTGCAGCACTTCCACCGCGAAGGTGCCCGGACGGTCGACGGTGAACGTCCAACTGACCCAATCGTCCTGCTCGACCCAGTGGCAGATGGCGTTCTTGTGCTTCTGGGATTCGAAACGCACGGCAGTGCCATGCAGCGTGCCATCACGCGCGTGGAGCAGGATCTGGCCATCGGCGGCCTGGGCGATCACCACCGGCTCCGGGGCGGGCGATGGCACCGGCCCATCCGCTGCGCCGGAACCAGCGCACAGCCCAGCCATCATGATGCAGCGGATGAGGTTCATTGGACGGCGAAGATCTCCCCGAAGAACCGCTCCATCGCGGCGATGCTGAGCTTTTCGGCCTCGACATTATAAGCCGAACCACTCGCGACGTTGTCGCCAGCCGTCGGGTTGCTGAAGCTATGGACCGCGCCGCCATAGGTCTCCATCCGCCAGCTGGCCTTGGCCTTGGTCATCTCATCCATGAAGGCAGCCACATCCGCTGGCGGCACGAAGGGATCGGCGCCACCATGCAGGACCAGGACCCTGGCCTTAAGGCCACCCTCGGCGACCGGAACGGCAGTGGCGGATTTGAGGCCGCCATGGAAGGACACCACGCCGGCCAGGGGCTCACCGGAACGGGCGAGGTTGAGCGAAATGGTGCCGCCGAAGCAGAAGCCGATGGCGGCCAGGCGCGTCTTGTCGACCGTGCCCTGAGTGGTGAGCACCGTCAGGCCGGCCTTGGCCCGCCGCACCATCAGCGGCAGATCCTTGTAGAATCCGCCGGCGAGGTCGGCGGCGTCCTCGCGTTTGGTTACGACCCGGCCTTCGCCGTACATGTCGAGGGCGAAGGCGACGTAGCCGCGCTCCGCCAGCTCACGGGCACGCTGTTGGGCGTAGGGCCCGCAGCCGAACCAATCATGCACCACCAGCACCCCTGGGGCGGTCCCGGCGAGGGCGGCAGGCGCGGCCAGGAAGCCCTTCAAGGTGAGGTCGCCATCCTGGTAGGTGACGAAGTCGGCCTTCACCTCATGGGCGGCGGACAACAGGCTGACGCAGGCAAGCAGACAGCAGAGCAGGGTGGTACGGATCATGGCGACCTCAGGGAAGGATGGGGACTCAGATGGGATGGGATGGGATGTGGAAAAAAGGCTCAGGCGACGACCGTGTGTTCGGCGCTGCCGGTGAGTTCGCCCTGATGACGTACCGCCCAGGTCTCGATCGCCTCGATCAGCGGCAGCAGCGTGCGTCCGAGCGGAGTCAGGGCGTATTCCACCCGCGGTGGAACCTGGGCGAATGCGGTGCGGGTCAGCAGCCCGGCACCTTCCAGGTGCTTCAAGGTGTCGGTCAGGGCCTTCTGGGAGATGTCGCCGATGGCCCGCTCCAGTTCGCTGAAACGGGGGCGCCCCTCGCGCAAGTGCCAGATCACCACCAATGTCCACTTCCCCCCGATCACGTGCTGGGCGGTGTGGATGGCGCAGAAGGCGGGGATGGCCGGGCGGCGGGACGTCATTCGCTCACTTACCAGATGGTGCGTCATCCAACAACTGGTGCCTACTTGCCAGGATGGGCCATGATCGCAATAAAATACCCCTGAACGATCCGCTGACGGCCAGCACCCACGCTGGCCTGGATGCGGATCAAGCCCAAGGAGGCCTCCCATGATCACCATCCGCAAAGCCGACGAGCGCGGTCATTCCGCCATCAGCTGGCTCGACAGCTGGCACTCGTTCTCCTTCAGCGATTATTACGACCCGGAGCACATGGGCTTCCGCGCGTTGCGCGTGATCAATGATGATCGCATCGCCCCGGGCATGGGCTTCGGCACCCACCCGCACCGCGACATGGAGATCATCACCTACGTGCTCAGCGGGGCGCTCGAGCACAAGGATTCCCTTGGCAACGGCGACGTGTTGCGGTCCGGGGATGTGCAGTACATGAGCGCCGGCACTGGCATCAGGCATAGCGAATTCAACCATTCGCCAAGCGAGCCGGTACATCTGCTGCAGGTCTGGATCCAGCCCGATCGGGCCAATTCCAGGCCGGGCTATGGACAGAAACACTTCGCGCTGGCCGAACGCCAGGACCGCTGGTGCCGGGTGGTGGACCACAGCGGTACGGACGGGGCAATGCCGATCGGCGCCGATGCGGTGGTCTGGGCCAGCGTCCTCGCGGCCGGAAAAACCATCGACCATACCCTGATGCCGGGTCGCCATGCCTGGTTGCAGGTCGCCTTGGGCGCAGTGGTGGCCAACGGCATCCACCTCACCAGCGGGGATGCCATCGCGCTCAGCGACGAACAGCACCTGACGGTGAAGGCCGAGGCCGACAGCGAAATGCTGCTCTTCGACCTGAAGTGAGGTTCGCAAGCTGATGCAGATGATGCCGTCAGGTGCTGGCGCAGCATGCCAACGACCGGCGCTGGCCCATGGCCGACGCAGGTGGCTTGCGTTGGCATCGTGTCAGGAACCGCCCCTCTGCCGCAAAGTCACTTTTCATCTCACCTGCCGTTCGTTGCTAGTCTGCGGGAGGTGATGCCACGTCGCCGGGCGGCGACCCGCATGGGAGCAGCCCGATGTTTGACACAGGTTTCGCAAGTCGCTGTCAGCACGGCAACAGGAACGCCGTATATTGGTCAATCACAGCTGGCCGGAAAGCCGATGGGAGGCGTGTGCGCAAGTCGGGTCCATGGTTGCTGCTCGTTCTGCTGCCGGTGTTCACCGCCGCCGCTGAATCATCATTCGTCAAGGACGTCAAGCCGCTGCTCGACACCTACTGCGTGTCCTGTCACAACGCGGAGAAGAAGAAGGGCGACCTCGACCTGACGGTCCACAAGGACGACAGCGCCAGCCGGGCGACCAAACTGTGGCGTGGGGTGATCGATCAGATCCACACCCACGAGATGCCGCCGGACAATGCCAAGAAGCAGCCGACCGCCGAGGAGCGCGAGGCGCTCATCACCGCGCTGAAGAACCTCAAGCGCTACGACGGCCCAGCCGATCCCGGCCGCGTGACTATCCGCCGCCTGAATCGCACCGAGTACGATTACACCATCCGCGACCTGCTGGGCATCGAATTGCGCACCGCGCGCAGTTCATTCCCCTCCGACGACGTCGGCGAGGGCTTCGACAACATCGGCGACGTGCTGTCCCTGCCGCCGCTGCTGCTGGAGAAGTACCTCGACGCGGCGACCACCATCCTCGACAAGGCCATCCTCGCCCAACCGCTCTACGTTTCCTTCAATGGCGCCCAGCTGCCGGCGATCCACGACGGCAAGGCCATGCCCGCCGAATCGGGCTCGGGTCCACGTGATTTCACCGGACCGGGCGAGTTGATCCTGACGGTCGCGGCCCCCAGCGAAGGCCGTTACACCCTCAAAGTCCGCGCTGGTCAGATCCCCGCCGGGAACGACCCCGCCATCCTGCTAATCAAGGTCGACAACCAACCGATCAAGGAATTGAAGATCACCGCCAAGAAGGGCAACCCGCCTTCGCAGAGCGTGACCGTGCCGCTCGAGAAGGGCTCCCACCGCATCACCCTGCACTTCGCCAATCCCTTCACCGAGCCCGCCCCCGACAAGGACGCCAAGCCCAAGCCGAACGAGAAGAAGGGCGACGGCAAGCCGGCGGTGCGCACGCTGAGCATTGCCAGCCTGGAACTCTCGGGCGCCGGCGGCGCCGCCAAGACCGAGCGCAACAAACGCATTTTCGTCGCCGAGCCCAGTGCCGAGCTGAAGGCCCGCGACGCGGCGCAGCGGATCGTCGAGACCTTCGCCACCCAGGCCTTTCGACGGCCGGTGGGCAAGGAGCAGGTCGAACGCCTGCTGACCATCTTCGATCTCGCGACCGCCGAGGGCGAGACCTTCGACGAGGCGATCAAGTACGCGCTCAAGACCGTGCTGGTCTCGCCGGCGTTCCTCTACCGCATCGAGGCCGACCGCAAGGGCACCCTGCCGAACAACGCCTATCCGCTCGATGACTACGAACTGGCCTCGCGGTTATCCTACTTCCTGTGGTCGAGCATGCCCGACAGCGAGCTCTTCGAGCTCGCCAAGCAGGGCAAGCTGCGCGACCCGGCAACGATCGAGAAGCAGGCCCGGCGCATGCTCAAGGACCCCAAGGCCCACGCCCTGGGCGAGACCTTCGGCGAGCAGTGGCTGACCCTGCGGACGCTGGAGTCCATCGTGCCCGACCCCAAGAAGTTCCCCGACTACAATCGCCAACTGCGCACGGCGATGTACGACGAGGCGATGATGTTCTTCGAGTTCATCATGCAGGAGGATCGCAGCATCCTGGAGTTCGTCGACGCCGACTACACCTTCGTCAATGAGCGTCTGGCCAAGCACTACGGTATTGATGGAGTGGCCGGAACCAACATGCGCCGCGTCGCCCTCAAAGACCGCAACCGTGGCGGCGTGCTGACGATGGCCGCGGTCCTGACGGTGACGTCCCACCCTGGGCGCACCAGCCCGGTCAAGCGCGGCAAGTGGGTGCTCGAGCAGATCATCGGCGAACCGCCGCCACCGCCGCCACCGGCCGTGCCTGCGCTCGAGGAACAGGATAAGGGCATCACCGCCAGCCTCAGCCTGCGCCAGAAGATGGAGAAGCATCGCGCCGATCCGATCTGCGCCTCGTGCCACACCAAGATGGACGCGATCGGCTTCGGCATGGAGAATTTCGACGCCACCGGCCGCTGGCGCACCAGCGACAACGGCACCCCGCTGGACACCGCCGGTGACCTCCCAGGCGGGGTGACGTTCACCAACCCGGTCGAACTGAAGGCGATCTTCCTCGGCCGCAAGGACGCCTTCACCCGGTGTGTCACCGAGAAGATGCTGATCTTCGCTCTGGGACGTGGGCTCAAGGACTACGACAACCAAGTAGTGGAGGAGATCTCCGCCGCGGTAGCCAAGAACGATTACAAGTTCTCGACCCTGATCATGCGGATCGTCACCAGTTATCCGTTTTTGAACCGCCGCAACCCCTGATAGTGCACATCGTCGAAATCACGAGGAATACGCCGTGTCGAACCACCTGACGAAATCCTGGCTGATCTCCCGCCGTACCTGCCTGCGTGGTCTGGGCGTGGCGATGGCCCTGCCGCTGCTCGAGAGCATGGGTTGGGCCGAGGCCCCCAAGGCCAAGGGTGCCTTCAAGCCGCCAGTGCGCTCGATGTTCATCATGATTCCCAACGGCGTGGTCTACGAAAACTGGAAGTTCAAGAAGGACGCCCCTGGAGTCCTACCGCGCACCCTCCAACCACTCGCCCCGGTGATCGGCGAGGTCCTGACGATCAACGGCCTGCGCCACGATAAGGCCAACGGCAATGGCGACGGCGCTGGCGATCACGCGCGCGAGACCGCGACCTTCCTCACCGGCTGCCAGGCGCGCAAGACCGCCGGTTCCGACATCCAGGTCGGCCAGTCCATCGATCAGGTGCTGGCCGACAAGATCGGCATGTACACCTCGCTGCCGTCGCTCGAGATCGGCATCGAGCAGGGCGGCCAGGCCGGCAACTGCGACTCGGGCTACTCCTGCGCCTACTCCTCGAACATCTCGTGGCGCACCCCCAATACTCCGATGGCCAAGGAAACCAACCCTAAGGCGGTGTTCGACCGCATGTTCTCGGCCAAGAAGAACCTCAAGCCGAAGAAGGCTGGCGGGCCCGAGGTCGATACCACCAAGTTCGCCAGTGCTGGCGGCGCGGACGGCGGTGATCAGAAGACCCTCGACCAGAGCGTTCTCGATCTCGTACTTGCGGACGCCAAGCGTCTGCGCGGCAGCATCGGCGGCGTCGACCAACGCAAGGTCGACGAGTACCTCGACTCGGTGCGGGCGTTGGAGAAGCGCATCGAACACGCGCAGAAGGAGGCTTCCGAGGCTGCCGAAGCCGCGGCCGCCAAGAAGCCGGGCACCTACAGCCCGACCATCGAGGTCAAGGTTCCTGGGGACAGGCCGCAAAATTTCGCCGAGCACGTCAAGCTGATGTTCGACCTGTCGGCGTTGGC
>JANPIY010000477.1:0-6114 GCA_031425255.1 Planctomycetota bacterium | reverse complement strand
TTCGGTCGACAAGGCCAACGTGCTGGTGTCGAGCCAGCTCTGGCGCGAGGTGATGATCAGCTTGGCGAAGAACTACCCCGACGTGAAGCTCTCGCACATGTACGTCGACAACTGCGCCATGCAGCTGGTGCGCAATCCCCGCCAGTTCGACGTCATCGTCACCACCAACATCTTCGGCGACATCCTCAGTGACGAAGCCTCGATGATCGCCGGCTCGATCGGCATGCTGGCCTCGGCCTCGGTTGGCGGTCCGGTCGGATTGTTCGAGCCGATCCACGGCTCGGCGCCCGACATCGCCGGCCAGCAGAAGGCCAACCCCCTCGCGATGGTCGGCTCGGTCTCGATGCTGCTGCGGTACGGCCTCAAGCTCATCGCCGAGGCCGACGTCGTCGACGCGGCGATCCGCAGCGTGCTGAAGGACGGCCTGCGCACCGGCGACATCGCCCAACCCGGCGAAGCGGTCCTCGGCACCAAGGCGATGGGCGACGCGATCGTGGAGCGTTTGAAGAAGTGAGGATGCATGACGCCCTGGTCGGACAGGCATCTCGCCTGTGATCAGGGCGTCCGCTTACGGGCGAGACGCCGATGCTCTCAAGCTGAGGCATCCCAAGGCAGACAACTTCGCCATAGAGCCCGCGAAGAGCACAGAGAAGAACGGTTTCTCCATCTCTGTGCTCTCCGTGGGCTCTGTGGCAAATGCCTTTCGATGTTTCCTGATTCGTCAGCTTAACGCGCTACCACGAAGCCGTCACACCCGCGCCTGGAGATGATCGATGGCCCGCGTTCCCGGACTTCCCCGCCTGCCGATGAAGGGTCCCTTCGCGATCCTCGCGCTGCTGGTAGCGCTGGGTGCCGGCGCCGCGACCTGGGCGGAACGTTCCGGCTGGTTGTACGTCTGGGTGCCCGCACTCACACCACCCCCGCTGACGGATGGGGGCGGCGGCACCCTGCTCAAGGTGCGCGACGGCGACACCGTCGAGGTGCGTTACCACGACCTGCCGCTGGCGGTGCGGCTGCGCAACATCGACACCGCCGAAGCGGTCCATCCGGATGCCAAGCGCAACACCGCCCTGGGGGCCGAGACCTCGCGCTGGGCCAAGTCCTACCTCACTGGGATGCGGGTACGCGTCGAGTTCACCCGACGGGACTGGCGCATCGACCAGGACCAGCATGGCCGGGCCCTGGGCATGTTGTGGATCGATCGCGACCCGGTGGGTCCGGGCCCGGAGGATGAGCTCTACAATGAAACCGTGATCCGTCAGGGCTTCAGTCCGTACATCACCACCTACGGCAATGCCGGGCCCCACCACGCCCGCCTGTTGGATGCTGAAGCCGAGGCCAAGGCCGCCAGACGCGGCCTCTGGCGACCTTAGGCGACATTAACCGCGGTCCCCACGGCACTTCCTGCGAAGCCGCATCTTGCGGATGCGGAGGTGCCTCATAGAAAGCAGCCCTTATGAACACTTCCCGCGCAGTTGTGGCGACTCTGGTCGCCGTCGCCTCCCTCACTTTCGGCGGTTGCGGCAACGACCGCGAACTGGCCTACAAGGATGTGCAGATCCAGGAACTGGAGCGCATCAACAAGGAGCTCGAGGACCAGCTCGCGCGCAAGGCCGAGGGCGATGTCCTCCGCGTGATCCACGATGCGCCGGCCAATCAGGCCCCGCTCCAGACCAACAAGGACGCCGCGGGTCCGGGCGTGGACGTCAGCACCCGCCCCCACGAGGTGGTGTTCTCGATCGAGAGCTCGATCCTCTTCAAGCCCGGCTCGGCCGACCTGACTCCGGCGGCGAAGGAATCGATCGCCCGCGTGGTCGCGCTCATCAAGCAGAAGTACCCGAACCACTACGTGCGCGTCGAAGGCCACACCGACGACCAGAAGATCAGCCGGTCGAAGGACAAGTGGAGCGACAACTGGGACCTCGCTGGCGGTCGCGCCCAGAAGGTGCTGCACTACCTGCTCGAACGCGGCATCCCCGCCTCTGAGCTCGGCTTCGCCGGTTATGCCGAACAGCGCCCGGTCGCTCCTGGCAGCAACGAAGGCGCGCGCAAGCAGAACCGCCGCGTCGAGATCGTCGTCATCCCCAAGTGACGGACAGGTGGACGGACATGGTACGCTGATCGGTACCTGACCCCATGGCAGGCGTCAAACGCGGGCCAGCAGGCGACCTCTCCCTGGTCGTCGGCTGGCTCGCTTTCTTATGGCTGGTCTTCGCCGTCGACATGGTGCTGCGCACGGTGTGCGGAATCTGGATCGCTGGTCTGCTCGGCCTGCGCCCACGCGAGGTGGATGGCCTGGTCGGCATCGTCACCTCGCATTTCCTGCATGCGAATCTGGCGCACCTCGCCGCCAACAGCCTCGGTCTCCTGCTGCTGGGCTGGTTCAGTTGCAAATACAGCCGCTCGCTGACGGCGCTCGCGGTGCTCTACAGCATGCTCATCGCCGGCAGCCTGACCTGGTGCTTCGGCTCGTGGTCGAACCCCGGCACCGTCCACATCGGCGCCAGCGGAGTGATCTTCGGGCTCATCGGTTGGCTGGTCGCCAATGGCCTCTTCCGCCGTGAATGGTCATCGTTCTTCCTGTCCCTGGTGGTGCTGGTGCTCTACGGCGGCGCCATCCCTGGAATCCTGCCGAGCAATGACACCGAGGTCGCCCCGATCAGCTGGGAGATGCACCTCGGTGGCTTCATCGGCGGTGTGCTGGCGAGCTGGCATCTGCGCAAGGCGAGGGCGTAGGGAACGTCCGATGTCCGATGTCCGATGTCTCGTGCATGTGGATGGATTCTCGTGGGACGGACGCTCGATGGCTGAGGCGTCGTAGGTCAGGCCTGCCTTCGACATCGGACATCGGACATCGGACCGGGGCAATCACATCCCCAGGATGTCGCGAATGTTCTTCTCCGCCGCCGGATCGTTGGCGTGTTCGCGCAGGTAGCGCAGGAGCTGGTGCTGCAGCTTGTTGCCGATGCGTTCCAGGCCGTAACGCAGCTCGGGGTTGTCCTTCAGGCCGAGCTTGCCGGCGAGACGCGCCTCCTCGGCGGCGATGACGTCGGTGAAGTAGCCGGCGACCTGCGCCATCAGCGCGCCGCGGTCGTGGCGCACATCGGTGGCGTAGCTGGTGACCAGCGCATCGACCAGCGCGTCGGCGGCATCGACTTCGTCGGTGCGGAGCTGGCGATTGGCCGACACCACCGATTCAAGGTGGTCGATGTTGTAGAGGAAGACGTCGCTGAGCTCGCCGACCGCCGGCTCGACGTCGCGCGGCACCGCCAGGTCCATGAACATCAGCGGCTGACGCCGGCGGCGCATCGCCTGCTTGACCTCGGCGACGGTGATGACCGCGTGCGGCGCGGCGGTCGAGGTCACCACGATGTCGTGCTGGCTCAAGGCCTCGCCGAGCTGGCTCCACGGCACCACCCTGGGGACGAAATCGGCGGAGCGGAATTCCTCCGCCAGGCTGTGGGCGCGTTCCTCGTTGCGATTGATGATGGTCAGCTCGCGCACGCCGGCCGTCAGCAGGTAACGCACCGCCAGTTCGGCGATCTCACCGGCGCCGACCACCAGCAGGCGCGCCCGATCGACCTCGCCGTGGATGTGTTTGGCGAGGTCCACCGCCACCGAAGCGACGCTGAGCTTGTATTTGCCGATGGCGGTATTGTTGCGCACCTCCTTGGCCACGCCGAGGGCGCGCTGGAACAGCGGATTGAGCACCGCGCCGGTGAAATGGCCCTGATGCGCCACGTCGTAACTGGTCTTCACCTGATGGACGATCTGGTATTCGCCCAGCACCAGGCTCTCCAGGCCGCTGACCACGCGGAACAGATGTCGCAGGCCATCCATGCCGGGATGCCAGAAGGCATGGGCATCGAGGGTCGCGGCGTCGATGCCCTGGTGTTCCGCCACCCGGCTGAGCACCTGCTGCCGATCGGGAGTGCCGGCGAGGTAACACTCCAGACGGTTGCAGGTCGACAGCACCACCGCTTCGCTGGCCCCAGGGATGGTGGTGAGGATGCCCAGCAGCCGGCCGATCGCTTCCTGCGGCACCGCGAGCTTTTCCCGCAACGCCACCGGCGTGCGGTGGTGGTCGACCCCGAAGACCACGAACGGCAATGCGGGTGCCGTGCCGCCCGCGTCACCCATGGGTGATCACCTGCTGGCTGATGCTGCCCAGGGCGGCGATGAGCATGGCGAAGATGGCGCCCTGGGCGACGCCCCGACGGTTGAGATGGCCGGTGGCGCGCAGCGCCAGCACCAGCACCAGCAACGCCATGGTGGCGAGCGCGAGGATGATCGACGGCTGGGCCAGGCTGATGCTGCGCGAGAGCTGCATGGCGGCGCCGCCGGTGGCGAGGCCGCCCATCAGTAGGGCGGTGGCGATCACCAGGCCACGTTCGGTGAGGCGTTCGAGCAGCGGCAGGCTGGGCAGACGCAGCGTCCGGGCCGAAGGCGACTTGAGCTGCCGGACCGCGGTCAGGTACATGCCACCGGCGGCACCGCTCACCAGCATGACCGCCAGGTGCAGCGCCATGAAGACGATGTGCACACGGGTGATCCACGGCGTGCCACCGCTGGACGGCGCGCCCTCGCCGCTGGCCAGTTCCGCCATCGCCACCAGCAGCGCCATGCCGCCGATCGGCAGCACCAGGATGGTCCGGCTCGGCGAGGCGAGGTAGCGCGAGACGAAGAACAGCCCGGCGACCGCGGCCCACACCGCCAGCACGCCATAGGCGAAGTCGCGTTGCCCAGGGATCAGCAGGCTGAGCACCAGGGCGACGCTGTGCAGCGTCAGTCCCAGCCACAACGGCAGCAGATGCCCCGAAGTGCGGTCGTCCGACAGCGCCATCTGCCGCCAGCGCAACCACGCCGCCGCGACATAACACAGTCCAGCGGCGGCAACCAGGATGATGGCGGTCAGATGCACGGTCGTGAGCCTAGGATCGACGATTCAGGGCACAATGTGGGGCGACGGGAAGGCGGACGGGGCGACGGGGGCGGGGTGCGGGGTGCGGGGTGCGGGGTGCGGGGTGCGGAATGTCGGGCAATGCTGTGAGGCCAAGATAATTGGCCGCAGAGGCGCGGAGGCGCAGAGACGAAAAAGACCATACTTTGCCTTCCTCTGCGTCTCCGCGTCTCTGCGGCCGATTTTTCTTCGTCAGCCTAACAACATTGGAGTTTTGGGGTGCGGAGTACGGCGTGCGAGGTTGGGTGGGACTAGGCACATTCTGGCCAAGAGAGTCGGGCACCCACCACTGCCGATCGGCATCATTGCCTTCAACGTCGCACGCCGCACATCCGCGGGTCAAAACTCACGGACTGATGGCGGATACTGACGTCAAATTGCGCAGATCGTTGTCGAGCACATCGACGCGGATGCCGCCCCAGAAACCCGGCTTGTCGATCAGGTCGTCGACGCCGGCGTTCAGGGAGATGCGTCGCCACAGCCGATAGCCAAGGGTCGCGCGCAGCAGGAAGTCGCCGTCTTCGTAGCGGCGGTCGTTCAGCTCGCGCTCGTTGTCCTTGAAGCGTCCCATTACCCGCAGGTTGAGATCGCCCACCAGCGGGACCTCGACGTAGCCGCCGATCTTGGTCTCGATCAGGCCCGCGGCCATGGTCAGACCGTACCGTTGGACGTCGTCGTCGGGGAAGAAACGCCAGCCGAACAGCAGATTGAAATCGACGTTCAGCTTGTCGGGGTCGTCGGTGGCCTCGTCTTCGAGATCCGTCGGCGCGGTACGGTACGACACGCCGGCTTCGTAGAATTTCCACGGTTTGGGTTCGATGCGCAGATAGGCGCCATACATGGCCGAACCGCTGTCGACGTTCACGCCACCACCTACGCCCAGGAAGATCTTGAAATCGCTGAAGCCGGAGGTCACCGGCTTCACTTCCTCCAGCCGGTCGCTGAAGCTGTCGACCGCGGCGACGGTCTTGTCGTGCAGGGTGTCCTCGAACACCAGCTTGCCGACGGTGCCTTTGCCGGAGGCGATCTGGGTGGTGATGACATCGAGGTTTTCGCCCACACGGTTGAACCTGGCGGTGGCATCGGCGAGGTTGGCGACGGTCTTCTTGAGGTCGCCGCGGTTCTCGGTGACGGTCTCATCGATGGTCTTGGCG
>JANPIY010000476.1:0-1695 GCA_031425255.1 Planctomycetota bacterium | reverse complement strand
GAGTCACCTCTGTGTGCTCTGTGAGCTCTGTGGCAAATATCATCTCCCTGCATGAGATAGGTGGCCGTCAAGGAACTCGGTTGTCGATCAGCTAGAAGCCGCCAAGCCGCCAAGAGACTCGGCGGTTTGAACTGCCTTCTTGTTGGACGGTTGGGATGGGGCCTACACGAAATGTTACAGTCCCGTATTTCCCAATATGGGAAATACCCGTTGACCGAGCACCCGTCACCTCAGACTCCTCACCATGCGCCTATTGAGCCTCGCAACCCTGCGCGACTACTGGCAAACCCATGCTGACGCCGAACGTTTCCTACGAGAATGGGCCAAGGTGGTCGAGCACAGCTCATGGGCCTCGCCGCATGAGCTCAAACAATCATTACCGAGTGCAGACCAGCTCGGAGACCGCCTGGTCTGCTTCGACATCCACAACAACCGCTACCGCCTCATCGCCATCGTCGACTACACCTTTCAGATCGTGCTGGTGCGCTTCATCGGCACCCACGACGACTACGACCACCTGCTGAGCCAGAAGAACTGGAGGAAGAAGCTCCTATGATCCGCACGCTCAAACCCATCCATACCAAGGCCGACTACGAGGCCGCGCAGGCGCGAGCCGCCGAACTGGTTCTGGCAGCACCAGCCAAGGGCTCCGCGGCGGGCGATGAACTCGACATTCTCGCCACGCTCATCAGCACCTACGACCGCGAGCATTTTCCTCTCGGAGCGGCGGACCCCATCGCCGCCATCGCCTTCGCCATGGATCAACGTGGCATGAAACCGAAGGATCTGGTCCCCTACCTGGGCACCCGGTCCCGAGTCTCCGAAGTGCTGGGTGGCAAACGTGGACTGAGCATCGAACAGATGTCGCGCCTTCACCATGGCCTGGGTATTCCGCTCGAGTGCCTGATGCCTGCGAGCGCCGCGCCCCGCCGTTGTGCCAGAGTGGTCGCGCCGAAGCCGCGTCGGGTTGCTGAACGCCGTCGGCCGTACCGGACCTGAACGGATGACGATCACCGCTTCCCTGCGTGCAGCGATGGCTGCTGACCTCCCCGCCATCAACGCCATCTACACCCATTCCGTCCTGCACTCGACCGCGACTTACCAGACCGTGCCGAGCAGCGACCACGAGCGTGCCGCGTGGTTCGCCGCGCATGGTCCGAGCCATCCGGTGATCGTCGCCGACGTCGCGGGGCAGGTGGTCGGGTGGGGTTCACTCTCGCCCTTCCACGCCCGTGCCGCGTTCAACCGCACGGTCGAGGAGTCGGTCTACGTCGACCGTGACTTCCAACGCCGCGGTATCGGCAAGGCGATCATCACCGACCTGCTCGCGCGCGCCAAAAACCTGGACCACCACCGCGTGATCGCAGCGATCTCCGGCGACCAGGCGCCGAGCCTGGCGCTGCACCGCACGCTGGGCTTCACCGAATGCGGACGCCTGAGCGAAGTCGGCTTCAAATTCGGCAAGTGGCTCGACCTGGTCTATCTCGAACACCGGCTCTCAGGCGCCACGGATAGATGCTCCGCAGGCTGAAGCCCGCGATCCCAGTGGACAACCTCACTTCCCGTCGACGTTGCGCAGATCCTTCCCGTCGTAAGGCGGGTAGTAGATGAAGTAGAACTCCGCCGGATCCGAACCCAGACGGTCGAGTTGATACGGCGATCCGCGGGGGATTTCGATGATGTCGCCAGGCGTCA
>JANPIY010000475.1:0-7735 GCA_031425255.1 Planctomycetota bacterium | reverse complement strand
CCGTAGGCGAACACCACGCCGGGCTCCAAGCGGTGGCGCTGGCCATTCAGCGTCACGCTGCCGGCGCCTTCGATCACCAGTTCGACGCAGAGGTAGGGAAAGCCGACGCGCTCCACCAGATAGTCCGGGCGCATACGTTCGCAGCCGCCGCAGACCACGGCCAGCGTTGACTTCTTAGGCGGCGCGAGGTCGAGGTAGTAGCGCCGGGCCTCGCTGACTTGCGAAGACACGAAGGCGGGTTCGGCCTGGGCCGGCGGTGGACGCTTGGCGGGTGGAGTTCGTGGCACGAGGAACAGGTTTCGAATAGACATGCCATGGTCAACTCCGGCCATTCCTGGGAGCACCTGCGGGAGTCATCATCCCGGGCATGCCCACCCTGTCCAAATTCTCCTTCGGTGTCGGCGACCGTTTCGCCCACCAGGCCAAAGCCCAGTTGGCCACCTTCCAACGCCTGCAGCGGGCCGGCGTCACCGTCGCGCCGGTGTGGAACAAATCCAATCGCGAGCACACCTTCATCGGCTCGCATCCCGACAGCGTGCGCGCGGCGGCGGTGGCCGCGATCAGCGCCCTGGGCTGGCAGGGTCCGTGGCACACCGATGCCGACCACATCCGGCTGGAGACCGTCGACCGCTTCATCCCTAGCTGCGACTTCTTCACCATCGACGTGGCCGAGGCCATCGGCAAGTCGGCGCCGAACGAGCTGGTCGAAGCCTTCATTGATCGCCATCCGGAGCTGATCGGCAAACTCGACATCGCCCGGTTGAGCGCGCCGCTGGTGATGACCCGCGCCGACGTCGCCCGCGCGGCGGCGAAGTACCTGCTGGCGACACAGGAGGCGGCGCGCATCTATCGCCACATCTGTGCTGCCAAGGGCGAGGCCAACGTCATCGCCGAAGTCTCGATGGATGAGACCGACCTGCCGCAGACCCCGCCTGAGTTGCTGATCATCGTCGCCGCCCTCGCCGACGAGAAGGTCCGCGTCCAGACCATCGCGCCGAAGTTCACTGGCCGCTTCAACAAGGGTGTCGACTACGTGGGCGACCTGACGGTGTTCGAGCGCGAGTTTGGTGATGACCTGGCGGTGATCGCCTACGCCGTGGCGCGTTACGATCTGCCGTTCAACCTCAAGCTCAGCCTGCACAGCGGCAGCGACAAGTTCAGCCTCTATCCGATCATCCGCCGGGCGCTGGTCGCCACCGGCGCCGGCATCCACATCAAGACCGCTGGCACCAACTGGCTCGAGGAATGTGTCGGTCTGGCCGAGGCCGGCGGCGAGGGCTTGGCCCTGGTCAAGTCGTTCTACGCCGACGCCATGGGCAAGATCGATGAGCTGTGTGCGCCTTACGCCACGGTCATCGACATCGATCGGGCCAGGCTGCCGAGTGTCGCCACGGTCGATGCCTGGAGCGGTCCGCGTCTGGCCAATGCCATCCGCCACATCAAAGGTCATCCGGAGTTCGACGCCAATTTGCGACAGCTGCTGCACGTGTCGTTCAAGCTCGCGGCCAAGGCGGGCGATAGGTACCTCGGCCTGCTGAAGCAGAACGAGGCCATCGTGGCGAAGAACGTCGGCGACAACCTCTATGACCGGCACTTCAAACCCCTGTTCCTGGGCTGACGCCATGAAATCAGCGATCACCATCTCCCTGGTTCCCGAAGCGCGCGGCGGTCCGTTCGTGTTCTGGGATGACCTGGAGGCCGGGATGGCGGCCGCGTCCCGCCATGGCTTCGACGCGGTGGAGCTGTTCCTGCCAGGGCCGGACTCCATCCGCGTCGACACCCTCGCGTCCCTGTTGAACAAGCACGGCCTCAAGCTGGCCGCCCTCGGCACCGGCGGCGGATGGGTCAAACACAAGCTGCGCCTGACCGATCCCGACGGCAGCGTGCGCCGCAAATCCTGCGACTTCATTGCTGCCTTCATCGACCTCGCCGCCCGCTTCGGCGCGCAGGCCATCATCGGTTCGATGCAGGGGCGTTCGGGTGAAGGCGGCACCACGCGCGAGCAGGCGCTCGATTGGCTCGCCGGCGGCTTGAAGGTGCTCGGCGACCGCGCGATGGCCCAGGGTCAGTCGGTGCTCTACGAACCGCTCAACCGCTACGAGACCAATCTCTTCAACCGCTCGGGGGACGCTGCGACCTTCCTCGATCAACGTGGCCTGCGCAGCATCAGCCTGCTCTGCGACCTCTACCACATGAACATCGAGGAGCGCGACATCGCCGCGACGCTGAAGGCGGTCGCGCCGCGGGTCGGTCACATCCATTTCGCTGATTCCAACCGCCATGCCGTCGGCCTGGGCCACACCAATCTGGCGCCCATCGCCGCGGCGTTGCATGAGATCGGCTATCACGGCTACATCTCGGCCGAGGTCCAGCCATTGCCCGATGCCGAGACCGCCGCACGCGAGACCATCGCCAGCTACCGCCGCTGGTTCGGCCACGCCACGGCGGCCACGCGATGCTGAAACACCGCCTCATCCATCCCGAGATCACCGCCATCCTCGCCCGGGCCGGCCATCATGCGAAGGTGCTGATCGCGGACGGGAATTATCCCTGTTCGACCAAGAAGGGTCCGAACGCCAGCGTGGTCTGCCTCAACCTCGCGCCGGGCTGCGTGACGGTAGCGCAGGCGTTGGCAGCGGTGCTCAGCGCGGTGCACGTCGACCAGGTCAACACCATGGGCATTCCTGCCGATGACTCCTACGCCCAGGTGGGAGAACCACCGGTGTGGAATGAGTTCCGCGCCGTGGTCGCCGCCAGTGGCTGCACGGCCGTGGTCGAGCCGATCCTCAAATGGGATTTCTACCAGCACGTCGAGTCACCCGACCACGTGCTGACCATCCAGACCGGCGACCAGGCGTTGTGGGCGAATGTGCTGCTGACGCTCGGCTGCCGGACGGATTGACCGACCATATTTCAAACCGCAGAGGGCGCAGAGGGCGCAGAGATGAGACATCCATGAACAATCAGACCGCCGCCAGTTCTTCTTCCACCGCGGCGCCCTCTGCGGTGAAGTCTGCTGGAAAATCCTCAGCGATATCAAGGCGCCCGCTGGGCACGACCGGCATCGACCTGCCCATCCTCAGTTTCGGTGCATCCTCGCTCGGCCAGGAGTTCCGCGCGGTGAAACTCGATGAAGCGCTGGAGTCGGTGCGGGTCGCGCTCGACTGCGGCCTGGATTTCATCGACACCTCGCCGTTCTACGGTCGCGGCATGAGCGAGGTCATGCTCGGCATCGCGCTGCGCGGCGTGCCGCGGGCGAGCTATACCCTCTGCAGTAAGCTGGGACGTTACGACCTCGACCACTTCGACTTCAGCGCCAGGCGTGTGGCCGAAAGTGTGGATGTGAGTCTGCACCGCCTCGGCACCGACCACCTCGACATCATGCTCTGCCACGACATCGAGTTCGTGCCGATGCAGCAGATCGTCGATGTCACCATCCCCGCGCTGCAAAGAGCCAAGGCTGCGGGCAAGGTGCGCTTCATCGGCATCAGCGGCTATCCGCAGAAGATCTTCCGTTTCATCGCCGAACAGATCGGCATCGACTGCGTGCTGAGCTACAATCAATACACCCTGCAGAACACCCGCTTCGTCGACGAGTCGGTCCCCTGGCTCAAGGCCAAGGGCATCGGCGTGATGAATGCCGGCCCGTTCAGCGCGCGGCTTCTCACCAATGCACCGCTGCCCGATTGGCTGAAGGAACCGGAGACGGTGAAGGCCGCGGCGCGCAAGGCCGCCGCCCACTGCGCCGCCAAGGGCGTCGACATCGCCAAGCTCGCACTCCAGTTCAGCCTCGCCCATCCCGACATCGCCACCACCGTCAGCGGCAGTGCCAACCCGGCGAACATCCGGAACTGGGCGACCTGGGCGGCCGAGCCCATCGACCAGCACCTGCTCGCCGAGGTCCAGGCGATCTTCGCCCCGGTGCACAACCTCGGCCATCGCGAAGGCCTGCCTGAGAACAACTGAGTCCAAGTCTCGATCTCTCCTTTTTCACCGCAAAGTCGCAAAGGGCGCAAAGATGGAAAGAATGGAAAAGGCTTGGACAGCATTCACTGACCCCCGCTCTCTCCCTTCCCTCCTTTGCGTCCTTTGCGTCTTTGCGGTGAAACTCCCCCTCGATGTCTCAAACAGGAATCGCCCATGAAAGCCATCCAGCTCGAAAAGCCCCAGTCGTTTCGCCAGATCGAAATCGCGGAGCCCAAGGCCCCGGGCCCTGGGGAGGCTCTGCTCAGGGTCCATAAGGTCGCGGTGTGCGGCTCGGATATCGGCGGATTCCTGGGCAAGATGCCGTTCTTCAGCTACCCGCGCATCCCAGGGCACGAGCTCGGGGTGTCGGTGCTCGCCGTCGGGCCCGGGGTGACCAACGTCAAGGTCGGCGATCACTGCTCGGTGCAGCCGTACCTCAATTGTGGGACCTGCTATTCCTGCCGTCGCGGCTACACCAACTGCTGCGAGCACAACCAGACCCTCGGCGTGATGTGCGATGGGGGGCTGACCGAACGCATCATCCTGCCGGCCTCCAAACTGCACTCCTCGGCGACGCTCTCCTTCGACCAGCTCGCCCTGGTGGAGACTCTCGCCATCGGCTGCCATGCGGTCGATCGCGGCGAGCCGAAGGCGAACGAGACCGTGCTGGTGATCGGCGCCGGCCCGATCGGCCTCAGTGCGATGGTCTTCGCCAGGCTCTCGGGCGCGAAGACCGTGGTGATGGACGTCAACGAGCAGCGCCTGGCCTTCGTGCGCGAGCGCATGGGCATCACCGACACCATCCTGGTGGGTGATGGCAAGGAACAGGAACGCCTCGCCGCCCTCACCGCTGGCCAGCTCGCCGACGTGATCATCGATGCCACCGGCAACAACACCTCGATGGTCGCTGCGCTGAACTACTGCGCCTTCAAGGCTCGGCTGGTCTATGTCGGCATCGCGCATGCCCCCCTCGCCATCCCGCACGCTCCGGCGCTGCATCGCCGTGAACTCGACATCCGCGCCAGCCGCAATGCCCTGCCCAAGGATTTCGACCGCATCATCAGGCTGATCGAGGAAGGCAGGATCGACACTCGCCCCTGGATCACCCATCAGGTGCCGTTCGCCAATGTGGTCGCCGACTTCGCCGCCCTGGCCCGGCCGGAGACCGGTGTGATCAAGGCCGTGATCTCGATCGACTGACATGCGTCTCGATGCCCATCAACATTTCTGGCGCTATGCCCCCAGGCACTATCCCTGGATGAAACCATCGTGGGCGATCCGGCGGGACTTCCTGCCGCCAGATCTCGCTCCGCTTTTGGCCAGGGCCGGCCTCGACGGCACCATCGCAGTCCAAGCGCGGCAACGCCTGGAAGAGAACACCTTCCTGCTCGCGCTCGCTGATCGCTATGAGCTGATCAAAGGCGTGGTGGGCTGGGTCGACCTGCGCTCGGAGCGGGCCGAAGCCCAGGTGCGTGCTTTTGCCGCCCATCCCAAGGCGGTCGGCGTCCGCCACGTCGTCCAGGACGAGGTGGATGACGACTTCATGCTGCAGCCGGAGTTCCTGCGGGGCATCAGCCGCCTGCAGGACGCCGCGCTCACCTACGATCTGCTGATCTTCCCGAAACAGCTGCCAGCGGCCATCCGCCTGGTCGATCGTTTTCCAAACCAACCGTTCGTGCTCGACCACCTTGCCAAGCCGGACATCCGCGCCGGAGCACTGACCCCCTGGCGCGATCAGATACGTGAACTCGCACGTCTGCCGAACGTCTGCTGTAAGGTCTCCGGCATGGTCACCGAGGCCAAGTGGCTGGGATGGCGCGCCGAAGACTTCCACCCCTACCTCGAAGTGGTGGTGGAGGCGTTCGGCTACGATCGGCTGATGTTCGGCTCGGACTGGCCGGTGGCCTTGCTCGCCGGAACCTACGCCCAGGTGCACGGCCTGGTGCAGTCGTACATCCCGGCCCAGCACCACGCGGCGTTCTTCGGCGGGAATGCGGCGCGGTTCTATGGGATCAGCACGGAACACACGCAGCACGTCTGATTCGGCTGTCTTCGCTGCGTCGCTGGCACGCCGGCGCTAACTCGACCACCATGCGCTCGCTCACATTAACCCGCATTCGTCCACGCTGATTCCCGGACCCAGCAACTCGTTTCCATCGGCTATTGGCGCCGGCCATTGGCGCTTCTTCGAGAAGCCCCGCCAGGGGGCGTCGGCGGCCAGCCCAGTGCTTCAGCGCTGGGAACACCGCATTTGCGAGCAATGAGTCCCGTAGGGACGGCGGCAATGGGAGGTACTTCGGTGCCGACCGGTTCGGTGCTCAAGCACCTCACGTTGCCGCCGTCCCTCCGGGACTGCCTTCCGATTTCATGACGCATTCCCAGCGCTGAAGCGCTGCCCATTACCCATAAATCCTGGTTGGCTTTTGAGCGCCAACGGCGCGGGTCATTACAGCCCAGGGCAACGCCCTGGGTAAGATACCCATTCTGGTTTGAGCCCTGAAAGGGCGAATTAAACCTGCAATCGAGCGGTTGAGTCGCCCTTTCAGGGCTCATTCCGATGCGGGTCCTTCACCCAGGGCGTTGCCCTGGGCTGTGATGACCCCGCGCCGTTGGCGCTCTCGAACCGAGGTGATTTTCGGCGTCTTAAAAGGTGTTGACCAACTTATGGGTAATGAGCAGCGCTGAAGCGCTGGGCTGGCCGCCGACGCTCCTCCGGAGCTTCCCGGCCTCTCATCCACTCGACCCGGCGTGGGACAGTGGCCGTCCCGGCGGTGGTACGGTAACCAACCCGGCGGTGGTACGGCAATCAACCACCGACCGCCGTCACCCCACCGGTCGCCACGCGCGCGTCGGGCACAGCGCGTGCAGTCGTCCGGCATCGATCCAGCGTGATGGAACGTACGTACCATCTGAAACCAGTTCGGCGCTGACGCCGGCCTGACGCGCGAGGGCCTGGTAATATCCACGCACCGTCAGGCGCTGCGGAGCGGCGGCATTGAGCACGCCTTCTCCGAAGGATCCTTCCAGCGCGGCCACGCACAGTTCCGCCAGATCCTGTTCATGCAGAAAACTGAACGGCCGGTCGAGGTCGCCTTTGACCACGCAGGCCTTGCCCTCCGTGACCGCGGCGACGAGGCGATCGCGGGCGAACGTGCGGGTCGGGCCTACCAGCGCGGTGGCGCGCAGGATGAGCGACCCTGGGGAGGTCAGTACGGCGCGCTCGATGGCCAGCAGGCGCTGCACCTCGGGGCTATCACCGAGCGGGCCGTCCTCGTCGACACCCGCGCCACCGCCATCGCCATACACCGAGGTGGTGCCGGTGTAGACCAGGCGAGTCCCCTCGAGGTTCCAGTGGACCAGGTTCGCCGCGGTCTCCACGCCGTTGTCCTGCCCGCGTCGCACGCCGGGATTGGCGGCTAGCAGGACCGCGTCGATGCGCGTCATGGCCGCCAGCATGGAGACGTAGAGCGCCGGATCGCTGATGTCGCCGGTGACCACGGGAAAACCCAGGGATTGGTCGGGCCGCGCGCTCCGGCGCACGCCGATGACCTGATGACCGGCCGCCACCAGCAGGCGACCGCTCAGGCCACCGACCACACCACAACCGAGGATGAGGAGGTTCACGGGGGGCCGTCCGATGTCCGATGTCCGATGTCTGTCGTCTGCCGGCGAATGCGCTCACTCGTCCGACATGGACATCGGACATGCTCACGTCCACGCCTGCAACTTTTCCATCACCGCGGTCGCGCGGTCGACGTCCGCCCGCAAG
>JANPIY010000474.1:0-2101 GCA_031425255.1 Planctomycetota bacterium | reverse complement strand
ACCACCGTCCTGCCGGAGCGATCCCCGCGTCAGCCGCGAGCGGAATCGCGTCCATCCTGGAGTCACGTACTCTTCCAACGTGATCGCATGTGGCTGCTGATCATCGTACTGATCATCGCCGCGCTGTTCCTCGGCGGTTGCCACGAGCGTTCCTCCTGCGGCCACGTGAGCAGTTGCGCTTCCAGCAGCGGTGCGGACAGCGCAGTCGCGGTATTCTACGTCGCTTACATCCTGGTCTGGATCATCGCCAGCGCTACGGGAGGGTGAGCGATGTCCCCCATCTGGCGACACCTCGTGCTCGGCGGTCTGCTCATCCTGGGGATGACCGGTTGCTCCTCGCCCCGCAGCGAGCGCGAACCCGGACACCAGCGCTCTGACGAATCCTTCACCGTCCGCAACTCCGACGACTGGGGCGATGCCGCCGGACGGGTGGTGAACCACGTGGTGGCGGAAGTCTTGCCGTGAGCGGTGCGCCTCTGCGTCGCCGCTAGCCGGCCCGCAGCCGATTTCAGCCGTCCAATCAGCCGGCCCCGAACTGGTGCAGGCTGCGCAGATCGCCGCCGTGGAAGACGCGGATATCGGCGATCGCGTGCCGGATCATGGTCAGGCGTTCCATGCCGAGTCCGAAGGCGAAGCCCTGCCATTCGCTGGCGTCGATGCCGCCGGCGGCGAGGACCTTGGGATGGATCATGCCGCAGCCGAGCAACTCGACCCAGCGGCTGAAGCGGTTGGTGGTTTCCACGCTGGTCAGGCGCACGTCGACCTCGAAGCCGGGCTCGACGAAGGGGAAGAAGCTCGGACGCAAGCGGACCTCGACGTCATCACGTTTGAGCACCGCGGTCAGCATGGTGCGGATGGTGCCGATGAGGTGGGCGACAGTGATGTCCTTATCGACGACGAAGCCCTCGACCTGGGTGAAGGTGTTGTCGTGGGTGGCGTCGACCGCTTCGTAGCGGAAGACCTTGCCCACCACCACGCGGCGGAATGGCGGCGTCAGCAGGCCCTTGCCGACCTGTTCGTAGGTGCGGCTCTGCACCGCGCTGGTGTGGGTGCGCAGGAGGTCGCCGGTGCTCAGCCAGAAGGTGTCCTGCGCGTCGCGCGCCGGATGGTCGGCGGGAATATTCAGGCGACCGAAATTGTACTCGTCCTGCTCGATGTGCGGGCCATCGATGATCTCGTAGCCCATGCTGGTAAAGACCTGTTCGACCTCCGCCGCCACCTGGCTGATGGGGTGCAGACTGCCGATGTGACGCGCCTGCTCGGGCACGGTGACGTCGATCGCGGCCTCGTCCTCGCGCGTGGCGACCCGCGTCTGCGCCGCTGCCAGGGCCTCCTTGAGCGCGGTCTTCACCTGGTTGAGGATCGGGCCGAGCGTGCGCTTGTCTGGTCCCGGCGCCGCGGCGAAACCCTCTTCCAGGGTCTTGAGGCGGCCGCTGCGACCCATCAACGCGACCCGCACGGTTTCCACCGCCGCATCATCGGCGGCGTCGGCGAAGGCCGTCTCGGCCTCGCGCTGTAGCTGCAGCAGGTCTTCGCTCAGGGCCATGCCGTCTCCCAGGGGGTCGCGCACGCTAGACTCCAACGCCCCCCACGCAACCCGTGGACGGCGATCGACCGCACGCCTGGAGGGTCTCCTTGAGGCAGCGGCTGTGTTGCTGCTGGACTCGTCAAATCAGCCGGCCTAGCCTCCCCGACCAGAACCGCATGGTCACCACACCCCATACTCTTGCGCGCTCGCCACAGGTGATCCGCACCCGCTCCGCCCGTCGTGTCCTGTGGCTGGTCGGGACCTTGACCGCAACCTTGCTGGCGGCGGAAGCGGTGACCATCGTCCTCCTGCTGGGCGTGGTCGAGGACGCCTCGCGGGAACGTTTGCGGATGACCGCCCGCGCGGTGGGCGACCTGGTCGAGGCGATGGCGCGTTTCGACGCACGGCACAGCCAGGCCGACCATCCCGAGGGCGCCAGCGGTGCGACCTTGTCGCAGATCGCCGAGGCGCTGCGTACCACCAGCGGCGATCCGCTCGGCATCATCATCGCCCATCAGGGTGTCACCGGCGTGGCCATCGATCTGCCGCGTGCTCCTCGCCCATACGAAACGC
>JANPIY010000473.1:0-2496 GCA_031425255.1 Planctomycetota bacterium | reverse complement strand
GAGGGTGCGACCCTGCTGGGTGAACAGCGTGCGGTCGGGCAGGCCGGTGAAGGTGCCGGTGATCGACGGCGCGGTCATGATGGTATAGACCTTGAGGTAGGCCGGGTTGGTAGCAGTGGCAATGCTCAACGTCCCATCCAGGGCCACCGCGCCACTCGCGTTGATGCGATCGCAGGTGGAGGCTACGCCATCGAGATCGACAGAATAGGTCGCGGTCGCGTTGCAGGTGATCGCTGACGTGGCCAGGGTGCCGATGATCCCGCCGCCGGTTCCCGGCGCGATGATGCTGCCGGCACCCAGGGTGATTGAGCCGTTCACCGTGCCCGTCCCGCGCAGGGTGCCGGCGCTGTTCACCGTCACCGCGCTGGCCGCCGCCGTCGACCCTACCACCACCAGGCTGCCGGCGCTGATGGTGGTAACGCCGGTGTAGGTATTCGTACCCGTCAGGGTCAGGGTATGCGCGCCGGACTTGACCAGCGATCCGCTGCCACTGATCACCCCGCTGAAGGTCGTCGCGCCGCTGGCGGCGAGGACGGTGAGCGCGCCCGAGCCGAGGTTGATGTCACCCGCGCCCGCGATCGAAGCGACGGTCTCGGATAAGTTGTTCAGTTGCCAGGTCCCAGCTCCATCGACCACCACCGCGCTGGTATTGGCGATGACGCCGGCCACACCGAGCCGCAAGGATCCGCCGCTGATGGTCGTGGTCCCGGTATAGGTGTTGCCACTGGTGAGGGTGAAGGTGCCGCCGCCGATCTTGGTCAGCCCGCCCGTTCCACTGATCACCCCGCCAAAAGTCGTCGACACCGTGCCCGTGCTCAGGGTGCCGGTCCCCAGCGTGACGCCGCCACTGCCGGTGATGGATTCCACCGTCTCGTTGAAATCGGCGAGAGCCAAGGTCGCGCCCAGAGAGATCGACACCGCGCTGCCGTTGGGGATGACCTCCGAAGCGCCATTGCGCAGCGTGCCGGTGCTGATCGTGGTGTTGCCGGCAAAGGTGTTGGTGCCGCTGAGCGTCAGCGTCCCCGCGCTGCTCTTGGTCAGGCCCCCAGCTCCACTCAACACACCACCCACGGACAAGGCACCGCTCGCCGTGCTGAAGGTTCGCGTCGCCGCCATCACCATCGCCAGGTTGATGGTCTGGCTGGTGACGCTGCTGTTGGTGACGTTTCCCGCCAGCGTCAGGCGATTGCCGCCTACGGTGAAGGCCGCTGCTCCGGAGGCGAAGGAGATGCTGGCGAAGCTGGTGTCGGCGGCGACGTCGTTGTTCGGCGTCAACCGCGTGCTGCCCGCGAACACCAGGTCGTCGCCCGCGATGGGCGCCAGATCGTTGCTCCAGTTCACCGCCGTCGTCCAATTGTCGTTCGCGCCGCCGCCATCCCAGGTACGCGTGGTCGGACGGACCACATCGGTCAGGGTCACCGTGGTAGCCGTGTAAGCGATCTGGAAGGTCCGGCCCTGCTGGGTGAACATCGCCCCGCTCACCAGGTCCGCGAACGTCCCCGTCACCGACGTCCCGCTGGCGATGGTGTAGACCCTGCCGATCGCCGCGTTGGCAATGCTCGCCACCGTCAGCGTGCCGGCGCAGGCGAACGCGCCGCTGGAGGTGATGCGATCCGCCGTCGGGCCGGTGCCGTTGAGATCGACGCTGTAGGTCGAGGTCGCGTCGCAGGTCGCCGCGCCGGTATTCAGGGTATTGATGGTCGTTCCGCCGGTGCCGGGCGCCAGGCCGGCGCCCGCCTGCAGGGCGATGGTTCCCGCCACCGTCCCGCTGCCGGCAAGGGTCGCACCGCTGGCGACCGTCACCGCGCTGCCTGCCGCCGTCGAGCCGTTGACCCGCAAGGTGCCGGCGCTGACCGTGGTCGTGCCACCGTAGGTGTTGGCCCCGGACAGCGTGAGCGTGCCGGTTCCCGCCTGGACGCAGCCACCGGGTCCGCTGATCACCTGACCGTAGGTCACCGCGTCCGAGCGTTCGAAGATGATCAGGCCTTCGGTGTAGAGCGAACTGGCGCTGGCGAATCCGCCGGTGGTCCCGCCATTACCCAGGCGCACCGCGCGTGGTGCGCCGCCATAGACCGTCACTGTACCGGTCATGGTGTTGTTGGCGGTGAAGGTCCAGGTCTGTGCGGCACCGACCCGCTGGATGTCACCGGTTCCGGAGATGAGCTGACTGAAGGTCGCATCGTCGGAGCGATTGAAGAGCACCAGGGCGTTGTTCACGAGATTACCCGACAGGTTGCCGGTGGTCCCGCCGTTGCCGATACGGAGTTGGCCGTTGACGGTAGTGTCGCCGGTGTAGGTGTTGTTCTCGAGCAGCGTCAACGCGTTGCCGCTCTGAGTGATCCCCCCTGCGCCGCTGATGACGCCGCCGAGGACGATCTGCCCAGAGGTGCAGGCGACCGTGCGGGTGCCAGCGATGACCATGGCCAAGTCGATGCGCTGCGCATCGCCATCGTTGTTGGTGATGGCACCGCTCAGCGTGATGCGGTTGCCGCCGAT
>JANPIY010000472.1:0-6814 GCA_031425255.1 Planctomycetota bacterium | reverse complement strand
ATGCCATTACGGCTGCACAGCTTGAAACTGCGGCCATCCCACCGCGCCATCGCCCGATACCCGTCCCATTTCACCTCGAAGCCGAACAGCTCAGGGTGGGTCGGCATGGTGCCGAGGGTCGCGAGCATAGGTGCCGTGCAGGCGGCAGGGAGGTCCTCGCTTGGCAGGTCGGCCAGCGTCAGAGGATCCAGAGTGAGGCTGGTGCGAGCAGCCATGACGTTGTCTCCTCGCACTGGATCTGTGCACACGACATGCCAAGCGCGGGGCCGGCCGTTGGCATGAACGACGCAAGCAGACCCAACTAACGGAGATCGACATGCCACGTTTCACCCGAAAACGCGCAGAGCCGGATGGCGAGGAGGATCGCAGTGGCGGGCGCCGACCGGTATGGAGTGGTTCAGTATCATTCGGCATCGTTTCGATCGCAGTGCGCATGTTCACCGCCGTGCGCGAACATGGCATCCACTTCCATCAGATCAGCCGGAATGACCGCAAACGCATCCGCTACCTCAAGGTCGCAGAGGGCACCACGGACGAGGTCCCCGCGGCGGACATCATCAAAGGATTCCAGATTCCCGACGGCAGCTATGTGACGTTCGATGATGACGAACTCACCAGCATCGCTGCTCGCAAGAGTCGCATCATCGACATTGAATCCTTCGTCGCCTTGTCCGAGATCGACCCCCGGCATTTCGACCGTCCGTATTACCTGTTACCGACCGATGAGAATGCCGACAAGCCCTACCACCTCCTGGTCGAGGCGCTCGAACGCAGCGATCGGGTCGGCATCGCCCAGATGGTGATGCACAACAAGGAATACCTGGTGGCGGTCCGCAGCATCGATGGAACATTGTGCGTAGAAACCCTGCATTTCAGCGACGAGATCGTCGATCCCGATGAACTGCGTCGACAACGTCGCATCCCGTCCGTCGGCGAGCGCGAACTGAAGATGGCCGATCAGCTCATCTCGTCGATGAGCGCGCCGTTCAAGGCCACCGCGTATCGTGATTCGTATCTCGATCGCCTGCGTGCGGCAATCCAGCGAAAATCCAAGGGTAAGACCCTGCAGCTGGAGGAAGCGGAGGATGCACCCGACGAGGGCAAGGTGCTCGACCTGATGGAGGCGCTGCGACGCTCGGTCGAGAAGACCAGGGGTGCTGGTAAGGCCAAGGCCAGCCCGCCGGCAAAAGCGGCACCCCAACGCCGGAGTCGCAAAGTGGGCTGACGAGCAGTCATGCATTCCGCACTTCCACCACCATCGCCATGGTGCTTCCCGCAACGTTGCCTCGGCTGCCCTGTCGATCGCCACTCTGAGTATCGGCGGGAAACCGCTGATGAGACCAAAGGACCTGCATGCGCATTCTCGGGATCGGTGATTACGGAGACCTGGGCGATCTTTATTTCCGTCTCTTGGAGCGCGGTCACGAGGTGCGCATGGCGGTCGCCGAGGCGGCATATGCGGATGTCTTCCGCGGTCGGGTCGTGCACACCGCAGATTGGCAAGCGGACCTCGATTGGGTCCGCGCGGCCGGGCGCGATGGACTGATCATCTTCGAGACCGCACATCATGGGAAGGTCCAGGACGATCTGCGCGCCGCCGGCTTCAACGTCATCGGCGGCTGCGCTTTCGGCGACCGCCTCGAGAACGACCGCTCGTTCGGTCAGGAGGCGATGCGCCAAGGTGGGATGCGCACTGCCCCGGAACGCCATTTCAATGACGCCGGAACGGCCATCGACTACATCCGCAAACGCCCGCGCCGGTACGTCTGCAAGCACAACGGCCATCATCTGCCCTCAACCCGTAACCATGTCGGCGCGCTCGAAGACGGGGCCGATGTCATCGCCCTGCTCGAACACCTCGCGCGCGAGGTAACCACTGCGGCAGGCCTGAACTTCATCCTGATGGATTACGTCACTGGAGTGGAGACCGGCGTGGGTGCTTATTTCAACGGCCGGCGTTTCATCGGTCCGGTGTGCCTGGACTGGGAACATAAGCGTTTCTTTCCAGGCGACCTGGGCGAGCTGACGGGCGAGATGGGAACGCTGGTCAGCTACCGCGGAGGAGACCGCCTGTTTGCCGAGACGCTCGCTCCGCTCGCACCATTACTCGCCCAGCATGGCTATCAGGGCTACATCAATATGAACACCATCATCAACGATGACGGGGTGTGGCCGTTGGAATTCACCTGCCGATTCGGTTATCCCGGTTTTGCCATCCTCGATTGCCTCCACGTCCATGGCTGGGAGGGCATCCTGCGTGCATTGGTAGACCCTGAGAGTGGCGGAGAACACGATCTGGAGGCCGGTGCACTGGCGACCCATCCCGGCTACGCCGTCGGCGTGGTGATGACCGTGCCGCCCTTTCCCTATGCGGCCGAGCCGCATCCCTCGCATGGACTGCCGATCAGCTTCCGCCCAGGGCTGACTGCCGAGGAATTCGATCACCTGCATTATGGGGAGGTCGATTTCTCATCCGGTTCGCCACACATCGGCGGTGGCAGCGGCTATGTGCTGGTCGCCACTGGTCGGGGCGTGGACGCCACGCTGGCACGTAGAGCCGCGTACCGTCTGGTCGACCATCTGGTCATTCCCAATGTCCGCTACCGCACCGATATCGGTAGCCGGTTCATCGCGCATGAGGAAGCCACCCTCCAACGTCTGGGATATCTCCCCAGGGGCCCCGTCGCGAGCAGCTTACGGTAGCTGGCGAAGCGCGCTGCGGTAGCTGGCGAAGCAGCGCGCGCCGGCGGACAAGCGCATCAGTGCGCCCTCAGCGATCCAGGTGGCGATGCGGGGATCCTGATCGACCAGGGGGGCGATGACCTCGCTGTTCCAGGCTTGCGAGTGCTTCACATCCAATACGGCGTGCAGATCGAAATAGCGTCGTTCGCGTGCTGCGATGCCGAGGCGTCGCAGACCTGCCGCCACCTGCACCACCCGGCCTGGAGCGGTCAGTTCAATGACTCCCAGAGCACCGATCGCGTGATAGGCGTGATCGCGCTCGGTGGCGAGTGCGACCATCAGATTGCCGAGCGCGAGGGCGGGCCAGACGGTGGTCTCGATGGCGACCGGCAGGTCGAGGTGCTGGACCAGATGATCGAGCAGGCCTCCATGCATGCCTTCTTGCTGCCCACGCCCCATCTCATCCCAATAATTGCGCGCCATCTCCAGCTTCGGCCGGGCGGGCAGCTTCACCTGCGCCAGTGCCACCAGATCGTCGAAGCCGGCCTCGCCCGCGGCCTCCTGGCCGAGGAACCAGCGCATGTCCATCATGGTGGCGTGCTCGGCCAGCCAGGGGAACAGCGGATCGCCCTGACCCGGACCCTTTTCGCGCAAGGCGGAGAACCAGGCGAGGAACTCTCGCGTGGTGGTGGGCGCCTGCGCCGCCTGGCGCGCGATATGCGCACGCTCTTCGGCAAGGAAGCGTCGTTGCCAGGCGAGCAGATCCTGTTCCCCATGACGCTGGCAGGGCGCGTCCGGACCGCGCGGGGTAAGGCGTCGTGCATTGCCGCGAGCCAGTCGGCGGTGCAGTTCGCAGGCCACCGCATCGTAATCACATTCCTGATGAACGGCGATCATGGCCAGCACCATGCACTTTCCTGAGCTGCGCTCGCACCCGGATTGCGCGCGGGCGTCACGCCATGACTGGCGCCCACCACCAGAGCCACCACGGCGAGGCGTTCGACCCGTGCATCCGCATAGACACCGGTGGCGAGGTCGGAGCCGAAGACATCGACATCCAGTTCGTCATAGTGGGCTGCGAGACCAGCACGTCGTACCAGTGGCACCAGCGCCTCGGCCAGCAGGTCCCGCCCGCCGACCACCGGGGCGCCCGTATAGAGCACGAGACGCCCCCCGGGTGCCAACCGGGGCAGAGCGGCTTCGACCATGCGTAGGGCGACGGCGATGCCCAGATCGCCACCATCCCGATAAAGCCGATGCTCGGGATCGATCAGGTAAGGGGGATTCGCGATGATGGCATCGAAATCACCGTCGACGTGGTCGAGGAGATCGCTGTGCTGCACGATCGCCCGATCACAACCGGCGAGCGCGGCATTGATGCGAGCGAAACGCACCGCCCGCGGATTGATGTCGGTCATCACCACCTGGCGGTACCGCTCTGCCAGGCTGAGGGCGGCGGCCCCGCTTCCAGCACCGATCTCCAGCAATCGCGTACCGCCGCCGAGGGTGCGGCGCAGCAGATGTACGAAGCGGTAGGTGTCAGGGCCGAAGAACACCGCATCCCGTTCGCGGGTGGGAAAGCCGGAATGCAGGAAGATGTGTTCGCCCAGCGAGGCGCAACGGATCCGACTGCGCAGTCGGCCATGATCCAGTCGCTCGACCGCTCCAGCCGCCTCCAATCCCGCCAACAACCGCTCAGAAAGCACGTTGGGTAGGAAGGGGAGATTCCAGCCGAAGACCTCTCTGAGATCGCGCGCGAGCGCGTCGCCACAGCGTGCGGTGACCACCTGATGGGTGTCGGGTGTCACCGTGATGAAGCGGTAGCCGCTGCGCTGCAATTCCCTCCCGACCTGGAAGAGCCCCGCGTCCGTCGGATCATTGCCCAGAACCGGGAAGACGATGGCGGGCTCGGGAATGGTCTGGGTATTCATGCAGTGCTCTCGGTGCTCTCGGCTCAATGGTTCTGCCACGCGTCATGGTGCGAATGCATGACCAGTGATGATCGTGCCAAAGTCGAGTGCTTGAACTCTGGGGCGGGCCCAGCACGGGCTTCGCATGATTCACCGGTCCATCATGGCGACGCGGTCTGCTCGTTGCGCCATGGTCTTCAACTGACATAAAGTCGCCATGAACCATCTGATCTGGTCATTCGACTGGCCGATGCGAAAAGCCATGGCGAAGGCGGCCCACGGCACCTACCTGATCCTCGGGGAAGGACCAGGCGCGTGGTCAGCGAAATTCATCCGCTCCGAGACCGAACCTTACCGACGCAGCGCGAAACCGCTGACTCCTGGTGCGACCCGTTACGCCGATATGGCGGAGGCGATGCACGCGTGCCAGCGCCATGCAGAGAGTTTTTCTCCAGGATCATCTGATCGGCTCACCATCGTGACTCCGCTCCCTACCTGAGATGGGCGCCGGAAGCTCGGCCCAATCATGGACGGACGTCGCAGCCTGAGGTGCCCGCGCTGATTGGCATAGGCCACGCTCGGTTTCCGACCATGCCGGGCCAGCGATGGGTGGTCGCATGAAATCCATGGACTTCTCTATGCTCGTCCACGACCTCGTGACCTCGATCATCATCCCCCTGCGGCGTGACGCTCGGCAGTCGGGAACGGATTCCCTGATGAACCTCGTGGGTTCGGATGGTCTGCATGCCATCAGGAGGGCTGTCTCCTCGTTCATGGTGATGATGCTCACCGAACGCAGCACAGCCCAGCGCGCCTCGTAAGCAGCCGCAGCATTCATCTATGCCGTCCACAACACTTTCGAAATTTTCTCCGCTGGTGGCATTGGTCACCCGCAACGAACTGCTCGGCCTCCTGCGCGCCACCGCCAAAGGGTGGCGTACGGATCGGGTCAGCCGCTACGCATCGTCCCTTTCTTTTTACGCCTTGCTGTCACTGGTGCCGTTGCTGGTGACTTTCCACGCGGTGTTCGGCCTCTTCATGGATCAGCAACTCCTCGCCAACGGACTCGACGCGCAGGTGGCCTCGTTCCTTGGTCCTGACCAGGCCCGAGTGGTGCGAGACATGTTGGACCACGCACGTGCACCCTCGGCGGCAACGCTCCAGGCCGTGGTGGGGACGGTGATCACATTCATCACCGCTGCCGGTGTGTTCATCGAATTGAAGGATTCGATGGATGCGATCTGGAAGGTTCCCAAAGACGAACGCGGCGGCCTCAAGAGTTGGCTGTGGTCGTATTTCGCTCCCATGACCATGGTCCTGGGATTCGCCTTCCTTCTGCTCATCTCCCTGCTGCTCGATACCCTGCTCAGTTCGGCCGGCACGACCTTGCTCCACGGCCATCCCGCGCTGTTGGCCCTACTCGCCAGCGGCAACCTGATCATCGGTTGGCTGGTCGCGGCGATTCTGTTCGCGGGCATCTTCCGTTGGCTGCCGACCGTGAAGGTGGCATGGCGCGACGTCTGGCTGGGGGCCATGATCACCGCCGCGCTCTTCGTCGTCGGCCGGTTGCTGATCGGCATGTACCTCGGCCGTTCGGATTTCACCGGTAATTACGGACCGGCCGGTGCCGTGGTGGCGATCATCGTATGGATCTATTATTCCGCTCAGATCCTCTTTACCGGCGCGGTCTTCACCCGCGAGCAGGCCAAACGCGTTCATCGCTGGGCTGCGCCGGAGCCACCGTCGTCCTCGCCGCAGATGAAGCCGTCATGGCTCCAGGACGGACAGAAGATCCACATCCCATGAATTGTAGTTGCGACCATCCGCCATCCACCACCAGGAGATCATCCCATGTCATCACGTCGCTCCACGCCCGAGACCCGTTCGCAAACCATCCGTGAAAAAGGTGCCTCCCAATCCCGCGGCGCAGCCCGGCAGAACGCCCAACGCAGTCAAGGCACCGTAGCACCGCGCTCCGAGCCCTCCCGCCAAGGTGCCAAGCGCCACGGTGGCGGGCGCAAGTGAGTCGATGAGGTGATGAAATGCCTGTTACATCCGCGCGCCTATGAGTCCTAAGAGCTGGTTTCATAACCCATCCCGTAGCGAGCCCGAGCCATCGTCGAGCGAGGCAAGGAAGACGGGCCGTTTGGAGCGGAGGCATGGCCGGAGGCTCATGTTGAGCACCAAATGGTTCGTCTGACGCGGCCGCAGCCGACGAGGGC
>JANPIY010000471.1:0-3257 GCA_031425255.1 Planctomycetota bacterium | reverse complement strand
GCCGCAGAGGCGCAGAGGAAAGGCAAAGCAGGGTCTTTTCAGCTCTGCGGCTCTGCGGCTCTGCGGCCAAATGTCTTAGCTTTACCGCATGGGCGAGACGCCCGTGTCACGGGATCATCCCTCGGTCCTCACGTCAAGATGCCGTCGACCACCTTGGCGGTTTCGACGCCCGTCAGTTTCTGATCGAGTCCCGCCGCGCGTACGCTGAAGCGCGCGTGGTCGATCCCCATCAGATGCAGGATGCTCGCGTGCAGGTCGCGCACGTGCACGGGGTCCCGCACCACGTTGAAGCCGAAGTCATCGGTAGCGCCATGCGTGATGCCGGGCTTCACGCCGCCGCCGGCCATCCACACGGTGAAGGCCTTGGGGTGATGATCGCGACCGGCCTCGGGACTGTCCCAGGTGCCCTGGCCGACCGGGCTGCGGCCGAACTCTCCGCCCCATACCACCAGCGTGTCGTCGAGCAGGCCGCGCCGCTTGAGGTCGGTGATCAGGGCCGCCGTCGGCTGGTCAGTGTCGCGGCAGCGGGCGGTGCACCATGAGGTCAGCCGGCTGTGGTGATCCCAGTCGGGATGGACCAGCTGCACCACGCGTACATCGCGTTCCATCAGCCGGCGGGCGAGGATGCAGTTGGCGGCGTAGCTCCCTGGGCGACGCGCTTCCGGACCGTAGAGC
The DNA here is from genome assembly GCA_031425255.1 of Planctomycetota bacterium. Classification (GTDB taxonomy): domain Bacteria; phylum Planctomycetota; class UBA11346; order UBA11346; family UBA11346; genus BOG-1363. The sequence continues at coordinate 2,582 of JANPIY010000471.1, read as the reverse complement.
CGGAAGGTCTCCTCCTGTTCGTCGGTGAGATCATTCAGCGCCGGGATGCTGCTCTGCATGCGGTAGGCCATCTCGTACTGGGCGATGCGGGTGGTGACCTCGGGATCGCCGGTGGCGGCCAGGTGCGCACGGTTGAGTTCGCCCAAGCCGTCGAGCATGCCGCGCCGCAGCGTGCGCGGCAGCCCGTCGGGATCGCGCAGGTAGAGCACCGGGTCGCGGGCGGAGCGCAGTTTCACCCCCTGATGCTGCGAGGGCAGGAAACCGCTCGACCAGTAGTGGTCGTAGAGCGGCTGGTCGCTCGGCCGCAACATCTTCGATATCAGCACCAGGAAATTTGGCAGGTCGCGATTCGCGCTGCCGAGGCCATGACTGAGCCACGCGCCGAGACTCGGTTTCCCAGGCAATTGGTTGCCGGTCAGGAACTGCGTCATCGCCGGCGCATGGTTGATCTGGTCGGCGTGCATCGAGGTGATGAAGCAGAGGTCGTCGGCCACGCCCTGCAGATGCGGCAGCCATTCGCCGATGGAGGCGCCGCTCCGCCCGCAGCGGGTGAACTGCACCCGCGTCGGCATCACCAACTGCTGCTGACCGGAAGTCATGGTGGTGACGCGCTGCCCCATGCGCACCGAGGCCGGCAGCTCGGTACCGGCCCATTTCAACAGATCGGGTTTGTGATCGAACAGTTCGAGCTGCGACGGCCCGCCAGACATCGTCAGCAGGATCAGACGCTTGGCCTTGGGCTTGAAATGGGGCAGGGCGGAGCCGGGTTCCGCGCTCGCCAGCAATGACGGCAGCAAGGGGACGGCACCAGCGGCCAGACCAAGGCGGGCACAGGTGGCGAGAAAATCACGCCGGGAATGCAGGGGACCTCCGGAGGGCCGCGATTGCCGGGTGATCTTATTCAGCCAGGCGCAATCAGTGCCAGGAGTGCGGACGCCGAGGGAAAAGTCATTCATGGGTCATCGTCTCATCGAGGTTGAGCACCAGGCTCGCCACCACCGCGAAGGCGGCGAGTTCACTCGGTTCGAGGCTGGGGTCGAGCGGTGACTGACCGTGGGCGAGCAGCTTGGCGGACTCATCGGCGTGGCGGCGGTAATACGCGCGCGCGTTTTCCAGCTCACGGCAGAAGATCCGTTCCTCGTCTCCACTGGGTGGACGCGACAGGACCCGCAGGGTGATGGCCTCCAGGCGGGCATGGTCTTCGCTGTCGCTGCGCAAAGCCACGGTGGCGAGCGCGCGGGCGGCTTCGAGATAGCCGGTGTCGTTGAGCAGGGTCAACGCCTGCAGCGGCGTATTGGTGCGCGCCGGTGTCACCTCGCAGGTGCGCCGGCTGGCGCTGTCGAAGAGGAAGGTCGGCGTGATCGAGCGCCGCCAGAAGGTGTACAGCGTGCGGCGGTGCTGCGCCGGACCTTCGCTCGCCTCATAACGGAAGCGCCCCATAAACAGTTCCTCCCACACGCCCTCGGGCTGGTAAGGCTTGACCGGTGGGCCACCGAGCGCCTGGTTGATCAGCCCGGAGCTCGCCAGCGCCGCATCGCGCAGCATCCAGCTCGGCAGGCGGAAACGTGCGCCGCGCGCCAGCAGGCGGTTGTGTGGATCGCGCTCGAGGGCCGCCGCGCTGATGGTGGAATCCTGGCGATAGGTCGCGCTGGTGACGATCAGCTTCAGCAGGTGTTTCACGTCCCAGCCGCTGGCGACGAATTCCACCGCCAGCCAATCGAGCACCTCAGGGTGGGTCGGTTGCTCGCCCTGCAGGCCGAAGTCATCAGGCGTGCGGACCAGACCGGCGCCGAAGCAGAGCTGCCAGAGGTGGTTGACCACCACCCGCGCCGTGAGCGGATGCTGCCGGGCGGTCAGCCACTGTGCCAGGCCCAGGCGATCCCGCGGTGCGCCGGTCGGCCAGGGGAGGATCGCCGCCGGCACATCGCGCTCGACGCGCTCGCCCTTGCGATCCCACACGCCGCGGATGAGGACATGCGTGGTGCGTGGTTCCTTGCGCTCGGCCAGGACCATGACGTCGACCTTGCGCGCCTTGGTCACCGCCTCGAGCTGGCGCTTCGCGCGTTCCAGCGCGGCCTTGGCCGTAACGTAAGGGGGATGATCGGCGAGGAACTGCGTCAGCAGGCGGTCGCGCAGTTTCGCTGGCGGATGCTGGCGATCTGCGGTGGCCGCTAGCTCCTCCAGCGGGGTCATGGTGACGCGAGTCACGGCATCGCCGCGTTCATCGGTGACGGCCAAGCGGAAACGTCCGAGGTTGGCGTCGCCGAGGGTCAAGCGTTGGCGCAATTCGACCACCAGCTGTTCATCCGGTGCGAGCACCAGCGGCTCCTCCAGCGCGATGACCGCCGTGCGCGTCTGCAGCGCGTCGTGTTCGCGTGTGCTCCAGCCGTTGCGCGGGTCGTCGTCGAGAATGCCGGCGACCGGCCCATAGCCACCGTTCTTCTTCGCGTCATCGACCACATCGGCGACCGCACCCGCCAAGGCGACGTCGCGCACCTGCGCGCTGCCCGCCCGTCTGACCTGGAGCTTGAGGTCAGTGAGGACGAAGAAGCCGACCTTCCCGCGCGAATAGCTGGCGTTGG
>JANPIY010000470.1:0-6160 GCA_031425255.1 Planctomycetota bacterium | reverse complement strand
GCCAAGGCTGGGCTCGAACGCCTGCAACGCCAGGTCCAGGAGCAGGAGCGCGCACTGACGGATCAGGCCAAGATCCAGGCTGATGAGCAGGCGCGCTGGGCGGTGGCGCAGGCCAATGAAGCCCAACGCATGCAGGTGATGGCCGAGGTCGAAAAGGCGCGCTACCGCGATCAGGCGAAACTCTTCGAGCAGATGAAGGACAACGCCTGGCAGAGCCTGCGGCGTTTCACCCCCAGGGAGATCGCGCGTTACCTGGCACTGATGGAACCGAAGAAGGCCTCCCGCCTGCTGATACTGGCGCAACAGGATCTCGAATACCCGACGGTCGCGGTCGCCATCCACCAGGAGATGCTGCGCATCGACCTCGATGCGGCCAGCGGCACGCAGATCCAACGGCTGGCCACCTTGTACTCCTTCATGCCGGCGGAACGCATCACCCCCTACCTCGACAACGCCAGCCCGCAGGAAGTCGCTGACATCTTGGTCGCCATGGAAGGCAGCACGCCGCCAAAGAAACGCGCCGAACTGATGGAAGCCCTGCGCAAGAAGGACAGCCGCCGCGAGCAGGACATCCGCCAGCTGATCGAACGGGCGCAGAAACCAGCTGCGGGAGGGGCCAGCCAATGAAGGGAACCGGGGAACGCGGTTTCCGCCGCAAGCAGAGCGAACGCTGCAATCCAGCCATCCGCCGCCTGACCGCCAGTGGGCGGACGGCCGTTGTCGGGGTATGCTTGGCAGGAATGCCGTCGCGTCAGGGGGCTCACCCGTGCGCTCAGGAGGTCGATCATGGCTGAACACGCAGCTCCCGCCGCACCGGTTGCGGCCACCACCGACAAAGCCAAAGGCCCGGGCATGATGGGTCCGCTCGCCGCGGGCGTCGTGCTCATGGGTCTGGGCGTCGGTGTCGGGTGGTACGTCACCTCGCTGTTCAGCGAGGTGAAAAAGGAAGGTGTCGCGGAAGCGCATACCGAGGAGAAGGTGCACGACACCCATGCCGGCATCGCCCATCTGAGCGAAGTCAGCATGCCCGACCTGATGAGCAACGTGCGCAACCAGGCCGGACGCCGCTACATCAAGGTGTCGTGTTCGTTCTGGCTCGGCCATGAAGAGGCCACCAAGGTTGGCTTCGGTGGCGGCGGCGGCGGCGGCCATGGCGGCGGCGCCGCGGGTGGCTCCGACGTCAAACGGATCGTGCAGATGGCGCTGGAGGAACACCTGCGCAGCTACGACATCGACGAGCTCACCGGTCCGAACATCTCGTTGCTGCTCAAGAAGGGTTTCAAGGATCGCATCGAGAAGACCCTGCGCGAACTCTATCCCGATCTCAAGGCCGACCAGGAACTCGTGCGCCGGGTGGTGTTGACCAACCTGCTGGTGCAGTAGGAGGATCCCATGGGCGATGAGATCCTTTCCTCCGAAGAGCTCGATGCGCTGCTGGCGTCCGTCGAGGAGGTGGGTGCGGGCAAACGCAAACGCGAAAAACGCGTCATCGAATACGATTTCGTCCGCCCAAACAAACTCTCGGGTGAACAGTTGCGTTCACTCCAGCGCATGCATGAAAGCATCGCGCAGACCATCACCATGATCCTGTCGACGTATCTGCGCATCAATATCGAGGTGAACATCATCTCGCTGGGTGAGCTGACCTTCGAGGTGTTCCGCAACTCGCTGCCCAATCCGACGGTGATCAACGTGTTGTCGATGGCACCGATCCAGGAACGCGGCATCGCGACCATGGACATGAAGCTCGCCTTCAGCCTGATCGATCGCATGTTGGGCGGCCCCGGCAAACCGCTCGATCGCATCCGCACCCTCACCACCATCGAACAGAGCCTGCTCGACAACGTCATCAAACGTTTCCTCGACCAGCTGGCACAAGGCTGGAAAGAGCTGGTGACCTTCAATCCGGTGGTGGAAGCGCGCGAGATGGATCCGCAGTTCGTGCAGGTCATCCCCAGCTCCGAAATGGTCCTGGTGGCGACCTTCAGCATCACCGCCCCAGGTGAGATCGAACCGGGCGAACTGTGCTTCTGCATCCCCTTCATCAGCCTCGAAGGCATGGTCAGCCAGCTCGGCAACCAGTTCCGCTTCGCGGCGATGAAACGCACCCAGAGCGTCGGCCAGCGCAAGCACCTCGATCGCGTGGTCAAGCAGACCACGCTCGAAGTGGCCTGCGAACTCGGCACCACCTCGGTGACCATCGGCGAGGTCATCGACCTGAAGGTCGGCGACGTGCTGGTGCTCGAGCAACGGCACGATGCTCAGCTCGCCGGCCGCATCGCTGGTCTGCAACGCCTGACCGGTCGCCCAGGGATCATCGGCAAGAAGGCTGGTTATCTGGTGGATCGCGTGATCCCCGCCGGCAAGAACCCTCTCGACCGGGAATGATGAAGGAACCGCCATGGTAGACGCCCCCAGCACTTCGACCGTACCGCAGGACATCCAGCCGGCCGTCTTTCCCGACCTCAGCGGTGCCGGCGGCGGCGTCAGCGCCCATCCCAACATGGAACTGGTGCGCGACATCCAGGTCACTCTGACGGTCGAACTCGGGCGCACCGACATGATCATCCAGGACATCCTCGAGCTCACCGCCGGCAAGGTCATCGAACTCGACCGCCTGGCGGGTGAACCGCTCGACATCCTGGTCAATGGCAAGCTGCTGGCCAAAGGCGAGGTGGTGGTGGTCGATGAGAACTTCGGCGTACGCATCACCTCGATCATCGACGCCAAGGCCCGCGAAACCGCGTTGGCGGACGGGAAGTAAACATGTGATGTCCGATGTCCGATGTCCGACGTCCTGACCATGACGGTCTCAATACGTTAGACGATCACCAGTCCGAGCGCCTGGCTCAAACGCGTTGCCCGTCCACGAGACATCGGACATCGGACATCGACTTGCATGTGATTCATGGGCGGGACATACTCCGCCCCACGCCGGATCCGGAGACCACACGTGGCAACCAAACTCAAATTCCAATACATCGCCCGCGATACCGCTGGTCGTGAGCAGAAGGGCAATATCGAAGCCGAGACCGAGGCGGAAGCCACTGGTCGCCTGCGGCAGCAGCAGCTCTCGATCGTCAAGCTGACCAAGGCGGGCGGCGGCGGCTTCAACATGGAGATAAAGATGTTCGGGGGGGCGAACCCGCGCAAATGCAACACCTCGGAACTGTGCCTCTTCACCCGCCAGCTGGCGACCATGATCGGGGCCGGCATCCCGCTGCTGGAGTCGTTCGAGATCCTCGCGGAACAGACGCTGGATCAGAACAAGGGTTTCGGCATGGGGCTGCAGGAGTGCGCCGATTTCGTGCGCGGCGGCACCGAGATCAGCGAGGCGATGACCAAGTTCCCGCGCATGTTTCCAGAGATCTACATCAACATGGTGAAGGCGGGCGAGGCCTCCGGCCAGCTCGACATCATCCTCAATCGCCTGGCAGAGTTCCTCGAAGCCAGCGAAACGCTGAAGCGCGAAATCAAATCGGCGATGACCTATCCGATCATCTCGCTGATCCTGATCTTCGGCATCACCGGCTACCTGCTGGTCGGTGTGGTGCCCAAGTTCAAGACCATGTTCGATTCGCTCGGCGCCAACCTGCCAGGGGTGACCCTCTTCGTGCTCGGCATCTCGAACTGGCTGACCGACAATCTGCTTACCGTCTTCGGCATCGTGGTCGCGATCGTCATCGGCTACAAACTGGCGATGCGCACCCACCAGGGCAAACGCATCCGCGATACCGTCTGGCTGAAAATGCCGGTGTTCGGTCCGCTTTTCCAGAAGGTCGCCCTGAGCCGTTTCGCACGCACCTTCGGCACGCTGCTGTCGTCCGGTGTACCGCTGCTGGGCGCACTGGAGATCGTCGCCTCGACCGCCGGCAACGTGGTGATCGAAGAGACCCTGATGGAAACCCGTGAGACCGTCCGTCGCGGCGAGAGCATCACCACCCATCTGCAGACCTCCTGGGTCTTTCCGCCGATGGTGGTGAAGATGATCGGCATCGGCGAGAAGTCCGGCGCGCTGGAGACCCTGCTCTCGAAGATCTCCGACTTCTACGACGAACAGGTGCATGCGATGGTCAAGGGCCTCACCAGCCTCATCGAACCGATCATGCTGATGGTGATGGGGGCCGTGGTGGGCATCATCGTGCTCGCGATCTTCTATCCGATCCTGCAGCTGCAGAGTGCTGTGCGCGGTTCGTGAGCGGTTGAGGGAGGATTCGCTTCGTTCACGTGCGGGGTGCGAAGTGCGAAGGGCGGGGTTTGGTGGATGGTGGTCACAGTGGGAGGCGTGACGACTGTTCTCCTGACCTGGGCCACCGCGCTCGGTGGAGATGCGAGTCGAGCGCACCGCCCGCCTCGCATCTCGCACGGTTGGTAAAGCCTGATTCGGCGATTGAATACCCGCCATGAAGCAGCCGCCTCCAGTCACTCTCGGACTGCGCCGCCGGACCACCTTGTCTGGTCGGGCCCGGTTGGTGCAGCGCGGCGACGTGCGCACGCAGGCACGCCAGGTCAGCCTGGTCCGCCTGCTGCTTATCACCATGGGTTTCGGGGTGCTCGCGATCGTCATCCAGGGGCGCCGGCCCGAGCTCGTAGAACCGGCAGCCACCTACCTGCGCACCCTGCTGGTCACCACCACCGTGGTGGCGGTGCTACTTTTCGCCACGGTATGGATGGCGCGATGGCGCTGGCAGTTGGCCTTCCATCTGGTCTTCGATCTGGTGTGGATCGGTCTGTTGCTGCACTTCAGCGGTGGCGTTTCGTCGCCAGGAGTGGTGTTGCTGTTCGCGGTGGTGCTGGTCGGCACGCTGGTGCTCCCAGGAGTGGCATTGTTCGTCCTGCCTGCGCTCGCCAGCTTGGTGCTGGCGGTGAACGCCAGCATGTATCTGGGAGGAAATGCGCCCTTTCCGCCGGAGTTCCTCGCTGCCAATCCGGTCCTGACCCAGACCGATCGCATCCTTGGTGTGCTCGCCACCCAGGTCGGCGCCCTGTTCCTGGTCGACCTGCTCGGGCAGTTGCTGGCGCGACGTCTGCGCGAGCAGCGGATCTTCACCGGCGAGGTGCTCGATCGCCTCGGCGAAGGGGTCTTGGCGGTCGACCGCGCCGGGGCCGTGGCCTATGCCAACGCCGAGGCCATGCGTCTGCTCAATCTCAGTGGTCCGGTGGAGGGGGTGCCGGCGGCGGACCTGTTGACCGATCCTGCCCTGGCCCAGGTGCTGGCCTTGGTCAGTGGCGACCGCTGTCCGGCGCTCGAACGTTTCACCACCGCGGCAGGCCAGCAATTGGTCTTGCGGGTGACCGAACTGCTCGACCGCCGCGAACAGCCGCTCGGCAGGACGCTGATCATCGCCGATGAGACGCGCCTGCGCCTGCTCGAGGACAGCGCGCATCGCGCCGAGAATCTGGCCTCCCTCGGCGAAATGGCGGCGGGCATCGCGCACGAGGTCCGCAATCCCTTGACCAGTCTGCGCGGCTGCGCGCAGGAGCTGGCCGAAATGGCCAATGAAGCCAACAACCGGGATGCCGAGAGTCTGGCCCGCATCATGGTCACCGAGGCCGATCGCCTGGCGCGCATCGTCGAGGACTTCCTCGCCTTGTCCCGTCTGCGCCCGCCCGAGCGCGAGCCGATCGAGCTCGAAGCGGTGGTCGAGGAGCTGCGGATCATGACGCTGCAGCGGCGCGACCTGCCCGAAGGCTTTACCTTGCTGGTCACGGTCGAGGACGGGTGCGGCACGGTGCTGGCCGATGGTGGTCAGCTCCGCCAGGTGCTGTCGAATCTCTTCAACAACGCCATCGATGCGCTGCGCCAGGCGACGTCGCCGACGCTGTCCTGCCAGGTCCGTCCGGTCGATCGCGACTCGCCATTGTCCGGCCCAGGGATCGAGATCGCGGTCACCGACAATGGCTGTGGCATTCCCGTTGATCAGCGCGAACGCGTATTCACCCCGTTCTACAGCACCAAGGCCCAGGGCACCGGGCTGGGCCTGAGCATGGTACAACGCATCGTGCGCGAACACGAGGGCATCCTCTCCCTCACCAGCGACGTCGGCAGCGGTACCACGGTGACCATCCTGCTCCCCGCCCATTCGCACACGCGCGTCTTCAAGCGCGCGCTCGGCGGCGGATAGCTGCAGCCCTACCCCGGCCTGCGGCCGGGACGCCG
>JANPIY010000469.1:0-6177 GCA_031425255.1 Planctomycetota bacterium | reverse complement strand
CGCGCTTGCCGGCTGCGGCGGCGATCGCGCTGATGATCCGGCCTCGCCCAACAAGGGCACCCGAGCGCCGGTGGCGAGTGCGACCAAGAGCGATGCGAAGAACACTGATGCCAAGGGCGATGCCAAGAGCGCGACGCGGGTTTTGAAGGAGACCTCCTTCGAACACTCCTGGGACCTGCAACTGCCCAAGCGGATCCGCAACGCCTGGATCAGCCCGGAACTGCCGGACATCATCTTCTTCCAAATGGTCGAGACCTACGAGATCTATGCGGTTGATGCCTACAGCGGCAACACCCGTTGGGTCACCCCCACCTTCGATAAGCCGGCCCGTCTGCTGCCCGGGGGCAGCCGCGCCACCGCGATCAGCCGCCAGGGCGAGAGCGTCACCGACGATCGCATGTGGGTGATCTCAGATGACACCCTCTTCAGCTTCGATGCGGTCTATGGTCAGCTGGTATGGCGCTGGGCGCTGCCCTTCTCGCCCTCGACCAGCCCGCTCGCTGCCGGCTCGGATGCCGATCAGCGCGTCTTCATCGGCGATTGGGAGGGCCGTCTTCAGGTGGTCACCAATCATCCGGATAAGAAATTTCCTTACGTCGCCTGGCAGGTGAACCTGCACCAGCCGCTCAGCGCGGCACCGGTGGCGCACGAGGGTCTGGTCTATGTCAGCGATCATGCCGGCAACGTGCACTGCCTGAAGTTCGACCGCAGCCAGGTGTGGACCTACCCCACCGGCGCAGCCGTGTACGGCTCCGTGCTGACGCGCGGGCGCGTGCTCTACGTCGGTAACGACAACAATACGCTCAACGCCCTCAACCGCCTGTCGGGTGAACGCGTCGGCGCCTTGTACATGAATGGTGCGATCAAACGCGCACCGTTCGCCTTCGATGGCGAACCCTCGCGCATCTACGTATGGGTCGAAGCCGGTGGGGAGAAGCCTGCCGGACTCTACGCCATCAAGACCCAATCCGACACCGTGCCCTTCACCGACGCGACCAAGCACCCGCTCGAAGTCGAGCGCATGGGGGTCGAATGGTTCGTGCCGCATATTGATCGTCTGGTGGGTTCGACCCCGGAACACCTCTTCGTCACCACTGGTGAGAGCGCGGTCATCCACGCCCTGCACCGCGCGACCGGCAAGGTCATGTGGAGCTGGGACACCAATGAGGTGCATCAGCGGTACGTCGATGAACGTGGCCGCAACGATCCACGCGAAGTGGTGTTCGTCGCCCAATACACCGACACCCGCGACCAGAATCGTTCGCTCTACACCGCCGATGACAGTGGCCACGTCATCGCCTTCCGGGTCTTCGGCGACAAGCCGGGTGATCCCCTGACCGGCGCCAGCGCGGTCAAGCGCGCGCCACTGCCCACCGTCAAGCCGGCAGCCGAGGAAGGCGCGGAGAAGTCGGCCAAGCCGAAAAAAGCCGCAGCCGAGCCAGCGCCTTAGAAGTAAGCGGTTCGCGCGCTCTCACGCCTGCAACGCGACGACCCCTGGCATCCGCCAGGGGTCGTTCTTTTTTGATCTGCGCTGCGCGCGGGTGCGAAAAGCGAGGTGCGAAGTTCTTCGCGAACGGCGGATGTTTCTCGGGTGACCGGGATCATCGCTGTCAGGAAACCTCGCACTTCGCACTTCGCACGATCGCGCGCAGTGCGATCCCGTTCAGATGTGATGCACCTTGATGGTGTTCGAACCGCTCGCAGAGATGCTGTTGATGACCACCACGGTATCGCCTTCGGCGAAGATATCGAAGCGCAGGCACTCCTCGGTCGCCTTCTCCAGCAGGTCATGGAGGTTGTCCATGAACGGGATGAGGATGGGGATGATGCCCCAGAACAGGCTCATCTGCCGCCAGGTCCGCTCGTCGTAGCACAGTGCCACCATCGGACCCTGGCCGCGGCGCTTCGAGAGCAGCATCGCCTTCTCCACGCCGTTGCTGAGGATCATGACGCCATTGGCGTTGATCTCGCGCGAGAGGAAGTCCGCGGCGCCGGTGAAGGCGAAGGCGAAATGGTCGAACGGCGAACTGGCGCGGTCGAGCTTCACCGCCGCCATGTAGGGACTCTTCTCCGCTTCGGCGGCGATGCGGGTCATCTCCGCCACCGCTTCGACCGGGTATTTGCCGGAGGCGGTTTCCCCGGAGAGCATCACCGCGTCGCTGCCATCGAAGATGGCATTGGCGACGTCGCTGGATTCCGCGCGGGTGGGGATCGGGCTTTCGATCATCGACTCCAGCATCTGGGTGGCGGTGATCACCAGCTTGCCCATGCGGTTGGCCTTGTAGATCAGGTCCTTCTGCACCACCGGCAGGCGCTGGGTGCTGATCTCGATGCCGAGGTCGCCACGGGCGACCATGATGCCGTCGGCCTCATGCAGGATCTCATCGATGCATTCGACGGCTTCCGGCTTCTCGATCTTGGCGATCACGGGAATGTCGCGGCCAGACTCGGCGATGCGGCTCTTGAGATTGCGGACGTCACGGGCGGTGCGCACGAAGCTCAACGCGATGTAGTCGACGTCGTTGGCGATCGCCCAGGCGAGATCGGCCTTGTCCTTGTCGCTGATCGAGGGGGTCGAGACCTTCACCCCAGGGAGATTGATGCCCTTATTGCTCTTCAGCCAGCCACCCACCTGCACGGTGCCGTGGATGTCATCGCCATCGACGTTGTCGACCTCGACGCGCATGCGGCCGTCGTCGATCAGCATGACGTTGCCCTTGACCACGTCCTTGGCCAGGCCGACGTAGGTGGTGCCGATGCGCTTGGCGGTGCCTTCGGGACAATCGGCGACGGTGATCACCACCTGATCACCGACCTTCCACTCCACCGGCTGATTGTCCTTCAGGCGGCCGGTGCGGATCTTCGGGCCCTGGAGATCGGCCAACACCGCCACCGGACGTTCGAGTTCGCGGCTGATGCGGCGGATGAGCTGCAGGCGCGCCAGATGGTCGCTGTGATCGCCATGGCTCATGTTCAGCCGGGCCATGTTGATGCCGGCCTGGAACAGCGCCCGCATGACCTCTTCGCTGCTCGAGGCGGGACCGATGGTGGCGACGATCTTGGTGCGCTTGCGGGTGCGTTTGGTCAAGTGGTTGGGGGGGCCGGCGGGAACTTTGGTGCCGGCGGTGAAGACACGGGTGTCGATAGGCATGGGCGGAGCGTAGGTTGGGGGAGCAGGTGGCAAACTGGTCAGACCTGTGACGCATACATTGTCCTCACTCGCAGCATTGACATTTTTGGCGGGCGGCTGGACAGCGAGGGCGGGCGTCGATAGTGCGCCCTCCGGCTGCCGGGCCCCGTTTGCGGGCCTGAAGTCGACATCACTGCGAGGGAGTTTCCCGTGTCTTACGCCGCCGCCGTCCGCGCCATTGCACAAGCCTCCTCGATCATCGTCACCACTCACATCAACCCGGATGGTGATGGCGTGGGCGCGGGACTCGCCCTGGTACATGCCTGCAAACGGCTGGGCAAGACCGTGCGTTTCTGCTGCCCGAGCCAGGTGGTGTCGACTTATCGGTTCCTCCCGGGATACGCCAAGATCACCGCGCTGGTCGACGAGGCCGCGGCCGCCAGGACCAAGCGGGCGGATCTCATCATCAGCTGCGACGCCGGCGACCTCGAGCGACTGGGAGCGGTCGCGCAGGTCAAGCGGACGACCTTGATCAACCTCGACCATCACATCACCAATACCCGCTTCGGCGACATCAACGTCGTCGACGTCGACGCCGAGAGTACCGGCGTGGTGGTGGAGAAGCTGCTGCGACGGATGAAGGTCCCCCTCGACCGCGTGCTCGCCGAGTGCCTCTACACCACCATCGTGTTCGACACCGGGCGCTTCATGCACAGCAACACCACCGCCCACACCTTCCGCTGGACGGCCAAGCTGCTGGAGACCGGCATCGATGCGGCCGCTATCAATCGTGCGCTGACCTACACCAAGAAGCCGCACGACCTGCTGATCCAGAAGATGGGCATCGAAAACCTCCACGTCGACGAGCGGGACCCGCGCGTGGCCGGCATCGTCCTGAGCGCAGCCGCCATCGAAGCGGTGGGCGAGCCGGAAGACTGGGGCGATCTGGTAGAGATCCCCCGCAGCCTGGCCGGCAACCAGGTCGCCTACCTGCTGCGCGAGGCCAAGGATCGCAAGACCGTCCGTTGCAGCATGCGCTCCAACCCGCCTATCGAAGTCGGACCGGTGGCCCAGGCCCTGGGTGGAGGGGGCCATCGTCAGGCGGCGGGCTGCACCTTCTTGGGCGATCTGAAAGCGGCACAGCGCGAGATCCTGCCACGCTTGCGGCAACAGCTCCCGTGAACGGGGGTACAGTGATGCACGATCTCCCACACGGCCCCTGGAAAGTCACGTCCCATCCATGACTGCCAACGCTTTCCCCATCCGCATCGACAGCCTGTTCTACCGCGAGGCCAGCCTCGCCTACCACACCGGAGCGCACGAACACCGCGTCCATCAGTGGATCTACTGCATGCATGGTGGCATGACGGTGTCGATCAACGGCAGTTTCTTCGAACTGCATCCGGAAGAATCGATCGTCATCCCGCCCAAGGCCAATCGCGAAACCTGGTGCCGGCAGAAGGCTCCTGGGTATCTGGTCTGCATCTTCGACGCCGTACGCCTCGACATGACCTCCATGGAAGGCCGGGTGCTCAAGGTGCCGAGCGAGATGCGCGACGACATCCAGGCCCTGGTCGGCGAACTGCGGCAACCACGCGGTGATGACTCGCCCTTTCTGACCAGTGCGTTGACGGTGCGGCTGCTCATCGGCCATCTGCGGGCGGTCGCCGCCGGCATGCCGCAACCGGCCTCGTCGCTCTCCTCCCTCAATTCGATCCGCCATCAGGAACTCGTCGATCAGGCGGAGATCTTCATGCAGAAGAATCTCCACCGCCAACTGCTGCGCCAGGAGATCGCCACCGCCGTAGGCGTGAGCGAACCGCATCTGGCCCGGTTGTTCCGCGCTGCCACCAACAAGACCGTCCTGCAGCGCCTGACCGACATGCGCATCGTGCAGGCCAAATCCCTGCTGCTGGAGAGCACCTTGTCGGTGACCCAGATCGCGGGCGAGGTCGGCCTGAGCTCCTTCAGCCACTTCACCCGCATCTTCAAACGTGCCGTGGGGGTGGCGCCGTCGGACTACCGGCGCTCGGGTGGCCAGTCCTGGGCGTGATCCGGCTGACGGCGGCATCCGTCACTGGCCGCACGAAATGCGTCGAATTCCCTTCCGACGATCGGAATCGGCTGGTATCGGAGCGTCCCCGGCTAGCAACGCTGGTTGCCGCTCCCTAGACTGGCGCGCTCATCCGCCCCCGTCGCCTCGAAGGATCCGCCATGACCATCGCTTCCACCGCTCCTCTCCGTATCGGCGTCGTCGGCATCGGCAACATGGGTTCCGGTCACGTCACCGCGATCAATGACGGCAAGGTGACCCGCGCCAAGGTCACCGCCGTGGCGGATGGCGATCCGGCACGCACCGGGCGTTTTCCCCTGGCCAAGCCGTTCAAGAGCGGTCAGGAGCTGATCGCCTCGGGTGAGGTCGATGCCGTGGTCATCGCCACCCCGCACTTCGATCACACCATCCTCGGCTCGGCCGCACTCGCCGCCGGCCTGCATGTGCTGGTGGAGAAGCCGCTCTCGGTGCACAAGGCCGACTGCGACCGTCTGATCGCCGCCTATCACGCCCGGCCCAAGGCGTCGCAGGTCTTCGGCGCGATGTTCAACCAGCGCACCGATCCGCATTTCGCCAAGGTGCGCGAGCTGATCGTGAACGGTGAGCTGGGCGAGGTACGACGGGTCAATTGGATCGTCACCGACTGGTTCCGGACCGAAACCTATTACGCCTCGGGCGGTTGGCGCGCGACCTGGAAGGGCGAAGGTGGTGGCGTGCTGGTCAACCAGTGCCCGCACAATCTCGACCTGCTGCAGTGGCTGTTCGGCATGCCGACCTCGGTGCGCGCCTTCTGCCAGTTCGGCAAATGGCACGATATCGAGACCGAGGACGCCGTCACCGCCTACCTGGAATTCCCCAACGGCGCGACCGGGGTGTTCATCACCACCACCGGCGAGGCCCCGGGTACCAACCGCTTGGAGATCGCCGCTGAACGTGGACGCGTGGTGATCGAGAACGGCAAGATCCAATGGACGCGCAACGTCCAGCCGATGAG
>JANPIY010000468.1:0-7413 GCA_031425255.1 Planctomycetota bacterium | reverse complement strand
GTTTGCAATGCAGTCAATGGGAGAGGATCGGCCGCAGAGACGCAGAGACGCAGAGATGAAAAGCCCTGTTCGTGTCTTCCTCTGCGTCTCTGCGGCCAGCCTTTCTCCCATGGATCCCGAGAGCAGACCCCTGACCTGCCGCTGCCCATGCGCCATCAGCGGCGCGCCCCAACACTCGACGCTCGTGCCCCATCCAGTTGCTCAAGATTGAAGCAGGAAGGGTGCTCATTCTGAAACCCAATCGCCGTCGCATCACCACTTATGTACCGCCATGCAGCAATTCACCATCGGCGCGTCATGTGCAAGGACCTGGCATGCATACCTGGCCTACTCGCGTCGGTTCCGTTCTGCAGATGCTCGACCCCTCGGTCGGCCCCCGCCTGGTCCTCGAACGGCTCTGGCTGGAGGTGCTCAACTGGAACACCATCGGCGGCATCTGGCTGAACATCCGTTCCGGCCACCTCACTCCCTCCGGCGTGTTCATGGTCGGCGACGCCATCGCCAATGCCGCCGAGGTCGCCGCCCTCGCCACCCCCAACACCGCGCCGATCGAGACCGACGGCCTACCGGTGGTCGCGCGCCAGCTGCGCGACGGCAATGTGCCGATCGCGACCTTGATGGTCTCGCACAAACAGAGCGAGGATGCCGCCTCGTTCATCGTCGACGTCTTGTCGCGCTGGTGCACCGACCGGCTGCGGCTGCAGTTGGAAGCGAGCGAGCTGGCGGAGGAGAACCAGGTCCTGCGCGGTGCGCTGTCGATCGAGGTCAAGCAGCACGACATCCTCAGCAACAGCGGCGTGATGAACTCGTTGATCCAATCGGCGGTGCGCGCGGCGGCCTCCACCGCCACGGTGCTGGTGCAGGGCGAGACCGGCACCGGCAAGGAACTGCTGGCCAAGCTCATCCACAGCCACAGCCATCGCGCCAACAAGCCGATGGTGTCGATCAATGCCGGCGCCCTCAGTCCCACCCTGCTGGAAAGCGAACTCTTCGGCCACGCCCGCGGTGCCTTCACCGGTGCGGACCATGATCGCAAAGGCCTCTTCGAGGTCGCCAACGGCGGCACCCTGTTCCTCGATGAAGTCGGCGAGATCGGCGCCGAGGCGCAGGTGCGGCTGCTGCGCGTGCTGCAGGAGAAGACCATCACCCGGGTCGGCGATCACCGTCCGCTGACCGTCGACGTGCGCATCATCGCCGCCACCCACCGCGACCTCGCCAAGGACGTGGCCGATGGCCGCTTCCGCGAAGACCTCTTCTATCGCCTCAACGTGGTCAACCTGATGGTGCCGCCGCTGCGTTCGCGCCGCGAGGACATCCCGCTGCTGATCAACCACTTCCTGCAGAAGTTCAACCGTCAGAACTACAAGAACGTCGACGACGTGCCTCGCCATGTCCTGGAAATGCTGATCAGCTATCCGTGGCCGGGCAACATCCGCGAGCTGGAGAATTGCGTCCAGAAGGCGGTGGTGCTCGCCCCCGGCAACACCTTCCTCGACGAGCTGATCCCACCGACCATCCGCAGCTACGCCGCCAGCCAACCGCGCGACAGCCGCAACCCCGCCACCGTGACGGCACCCAGCGATCCCACCGAGGCGCTGCACCAGGCACTCGAACGCTACGCCGACCACTCCGGCCCCGACATCAACACCTTCTTCCAGCGCAGCGAGAAGCTGCTGATCATCTACGCCCTGAACAAGGAGCGCGGCGTCAAACTGCGCGCCGCCAAGATCCTCGGCATCAACCGCGTGACGCTCGACCGCAAGCTGGTTGAATACACCATCCACGTCAAACGCGGCAAAGGCGTGGTCAGCGAACCCGCCAGCGAAGCCAGCGACAGCGACGGCGAGGGATCTGCTGAAGATGGGCCTGCTCGGCTGGTCACCGCCTGACCAAAAAAATCGGTTCTTCGGCGTGATCAGTGGGTGCGGTGCAGTCAATGAGAGAGGATCTGGCCGCAGAGACGCAGAGACGAAAAGCCCCTGTTCCTGTCTTCCTCTGCGTCTCTGCGTCTCTGCGGCCGACTCTTCTTCGTGAGCCTAACAGCATTGGCGAGACGCCCGTGCCACGGGAGAACACCGGAGAGCTCAATCGAGCAGCGCCAACAATTCGCGCGGATGATCGATCAGGTGGTCGAAACCCAGCGTCGCCAGTTTGGCGCGTGAATGGATGCCCCAGGTCACGCCGACGCAGCGCACGCCGGCGGCCTGCGCCGCCTCGCTGTCGTTCTCGCTATCGCCGACGAACAGCAGGCGGTCGAGCGGAACTCCGAGTTCGTGTGCGGCCCGCTGGATGCCATCAGGTGCTGGCTTCGGCGCCGGCACATCGTCCTCGCCCCATGCGAACGCGAAATGCCGGCCGATGCCGAGGTGAGCCACGATCAGGCGCACCACCTCGCCCTGGTTGTTGCTGAGCATGGCTTGGCGCACCCCGCGCGCCGCGACGACGGTGAGCAGGTCGGGAACGCCGTCATAGGCGACTGCGAGCGCTGGCCCGTGCCGCCTGGCCTCGGCATAGAACTCCGCCGCCAGACGGGCCTGCACCGAGGGATCGCTGACGCGGGCGTGATGGCCCATACGCGGCGCGGTGGCCAGCACCATGGCATCGATCACCACCTGCGGCGGCTCAGCCGCGAAGCCATTGCGCAGCAGCACGGTGTTGGTCGCCGCGACCACCATCGGCAGGGAATTGACGAGGGTGCCGTCGTGATCGTAGATGATCGCGTCGTAGCGCATCAGCGTCTGACCTCACGCATGGCGCACCCGCGACGTCCGGCGAGAAGACCCCGGACCCCGACGTCGCTCAAATGAATTCGCAGAGATACGCCGTCGGCGCGCTGGCCTTGACGTCGAAACCGCTCTTGCCGGCGATCTCGAAACTGGTGCCCATGGGATAGACCACCCACGCGGCTTCCTTGTTCAGGCGGGCCTGCAATTCACCGCTGACCACGGTCATGCGTTCCGGCGCATCGGTGCCGAAATGGAACTCGCCAGGAAGGATCACGCCAACGGTCTGCTTGCGGCCATTGCGCTCGAAGCCCAGGCTTTGGACCTTGCCGTCAAAGTAGGAATTGTGTTTCAGCATAGGCCGCGGGACTTTGGCAATGTGGTCTGCACGTCCAGTGATTTGTCGTGGAGCGCATGCGCTGCCCGTCCCCGTCCGCTTCCCTGGCCGCCTGATGCAATCGTCCCACCCGTGACCGGGAGGCGGATCCCCCCTCAGCTCCCCGGCTGTGGCTTGTTCCCGGGCGACACCTTCGGCAAGCTGGCATCCCTCGGTCTCCGAAATGCCTTCGCGCCTCCTCCGTGTGCCTTCGCTTCCGCTGACGCCCGACTTGAACGTAGCAGGATCGCATGTCCCCACGCTTTGGAAAATTCGGCAGCGCCGGAACCGCAGGGGTCTCACCTCGGCGCCGAGGGCAAACACCGGGCTCAGCGTACGGCGCATATCGGCCCTGGTGCCGATCCGCTATTCGGAGGTATCCTGTCGGGTCATGCGCCAGGATCTCCGTCTGCTCGTCCCACCTCCCGCTGGCGCGCTCGCCAACGAGCTCAAACGGCTGCACGCGCTGCTGGCGCAGGTCGAGCTCCGCAACCAGGCCCTGCGCCAACAGGTGGCCGAGCTGCGCGCGGAACTCCGGCAACAGCGGCGCAAGACCAAGCGGTGACCACCACCGTTTGGCCGGGGCCTGAGGTATGGGAGCCCCCTTGTCCGGCTCCGCACGTGGTGCCCCGCTGCTGTCCCCGGCGAACTACCGGGTGCCGGCCGGATCCGATGGCTTGCTGCGCCTGACGCAGGAGGCTTTCGCACTGTCGAGCACCTCGTTATGCGCGCTCGCCTGGAGTACCGGAATCCCGCCCGCCTCGCTCTCGCGGCTGCTGCGCCGCAGCGGTGACCCTGGACTGTCCACCTTGGAACGCGCCCTCGCCGCCACCGGCCAGGCGGTCTGGTGCGTCGACCCCGGCGGGGCTTGGTATCCCATCCTGCCGGCCGCCACCTGTGCAGCGACGCTCGCGATGGTTCCGGTCGAGGGCGCGGAAAGCATGCCGCCGTTGATGCTGTTGGCGAAGGCCTGTCGGCACCGCGGACTGGGCGCGCGCGCGCTGGCGCAAACCGCCGGCATCGCCGTGGCCTCCGCCCACCGCCTGCTCGCAGGGAGCGCGCCACGCGGATGGCATTCGGTCGGCAGTGTGCTCGCGACGCTGGGATATCGGCTGGTGGTGGCGGACACGACGGGCGATCTGATCCGGCTGACGCTGCCGGAGGTGCGCGGCGAGGCCGGCGAGCGTTCCCACCTCGCCCACCTCGCCGCGCTCGACCGCTATCGCGCCCACAACACCGCCTACAACACCAGTCAGCGCCGGGGACGACTTCTTCTCACGCCGGAGCGCCTGATGCGCCTCGTGGAAGAAGGCGTCACGCCACGTGCCCTCGCCGCCATGGCGGGCGTGGGTATGGCCCGTCTGCGCCAAGTGCTGCTGGCGCATGGCGGGGCCGCCGCACGCCCGAGCGCCATCGATCGTCGTGCGGCCGGCAACCAGCCGCGCCTCATCGCCGGGGCCGCGCGCAACTGAGTTTCGACCGACCGCCTCTCCCGCTGCTCATGCTGGCAGCGGGCGCAGGGAGCGGTCCATGGCCCGGGCCACCGTCCACCACCGCTGTTCCAGGAATGGAATATCCGAAAAACATCCGGCTATTTTCTTGAACCCGCAAGCGGTGGTCGCGAGTCTCCCCCGCCACGACGGCGACCAGCCATCAGCCAGCCCTCTTCCTCCGAGCCGAACCCCATATGGCCAGTTCCAGTGCGATCGCTGCCGGGATGCGCGCCCTCGAAGACCTGCTCGGTCGTCGTCTGCCGGAGCGTCTGCGTGGTGGTGGAGTCGGTGCGCGCGTGCAACTGCTCGGCAGCAACGATCTCAAGAAGAAGGACCAGGGCTCGCTCGTCGGCCTGTACGTCCACCGCATCGTGGTCGACCCCACCGGCCGCAACCAGCCGCGTCCGGGCGGCCCCGGCAGCCCCTCGCGTCCGGTACTGCCGCTGGTCGCACGCTTCCTGCTGATCACCTGGGCGGCGGGTGCCGTCGCGGAACTCGAACTGCACGCCTGGGCGCTGGCGGAACTCGAAGGCACCCAGCTCGATCACGGTGCGATCGCCAGCCTCGACCCCGCCTTCGGCGATGATGAGAAGCTGCAGGTGGTGGTCGATGAGCTGACCACCGAGGATCTCGGCCGTATCTGGGACATGCTGCCGAGCAAATATTCGCTCAGCAGCGCGCTGGCGCTGCGCACGGTGCGCGTCGAGCGGACGGTGCGCGAGAGCTTCCCGCCGGTGACGGTGCGCGCCCTGGTCATGGAGGACGTCTGATCATGCGCCGGGAACTGCAAGTCGCGGTCGCCTTCGCCCGGGTGGTGCTGCGTGACGACAGCGTCGCCAGCGATGGTGCGGCGCCGCTCGGCGTGCCGGCACGCTTCGACTTCATTCCCGATCAGGCCGAGCGGAAACTGAGCATCCTCAGCCGGCCTGGGACCATCGGCATCGACCTCGATGACCGCCGCAGCGCCCTGCGGCCCTACCGCGACCACGCGGATCCCACCCCGGCCTTCACCCCGGAGCTGGTCAGCGCGGATCCGCTGCGGCCCTTCGCGCCCACGCCGTGGCCGATGAACGGACTGCTCAGCGATCCGTGGGGCGCCTGGCATCCGCGCCGCATCGAACTCGCCCTGGCGCGCGGCGAGACGCGCGAACTCGCGGTCTTCCCAGCGCCCATGCGGGTCGACCAGGCGGGCGGCGCCATCGTCGGCAACCTGCGCTTCGCCGATGGCGTGCCGGCCGCCTGGGCGGTGATCGAGGTCAACGTCCGCATCACCGCGGTGCGGGTGGAGCGCCTGCGTGCGCA
Source organism: Planctomycetota bacterium (assembly GCA_031425255.1). Taxonomy (GTDB): domain Bacteria; phylum Planctomycetota; class UBA11346; order UBA11346; family UBA11346; genus BOG-1363. Next base: position 1,519 of record JANPIY010000468.1, on the reverse strand, counting down.
GGCGGATGCGCGCGGCGAGTTCGCCATCGCGCTGCGGCGCCTGCCGCCCCTGGCGGATGGGCTCGATGATTATTCCGCCCGCCTCACGGTGCGCGCCCGGCGTCCACCACCGGTCGATCCCGCACGCCCACTGCCAGCGCCGGCGGTCGATCCCGACACGCTGCCGTCGTGCAACCTCACGCCCGTCGACGCCGCCACGCCGGTCGCTGAGATCCAGCTCGGTCTGCGCCCTGGCCGCCGCCATCATCCCGCCAGCAACGGCACTCCATCCACCGATCGCCACCTGATCATCCATCCGCTTTGAGGAGCCTCTCCCATGCCCGAATACCTCGCGCCCGGCGTCTTCATCGAAGAAACCAGCTTCCGCTCCAAGTCGATCGAAGGGGTCGGCACCAGCGTCGCCGCCATCGTCGGTCCGACCCGCACCGGCCCGCTGCGCGGCACTCCCGAGGTGGTGACCAGCTTCGCCGAGTTCGAGCGGGTCTACGGCGACACCCGTGACCTGGTCTTCGCCGGCACGGCGATCACCAACCACACCGCGATCGGCGCGCGCGCCTTCTTCGACAACGGCGGCAAGCAGCTCTACGTCGCCCGCGTCGTGCGCGGCGGCAACGAGAGCGATCCCGCCGGCAACGGCTCGACCGCCATGCGCGCCAGCCGCACGCCGACCAACGGCGCCTTCACCCTGCGCGCGCGGCAGCCCGGCGCCTGGGGCAACCTGTGGCTGGAGTTGCGCTACCGCGACAATGAGAACCTGCTGCAGTTCGCCGCCACCGGCCAGCCAGAGGCCGAGACCGTCATGCTGACGGCGCGTGCGGTCCCCGCCGAGGCCTTCATCGGCCTGCCCGCGGTCGGCGCGCTGGCGCCCGAACGCTTCCCGGTGACCGTCACCGCGCAGGCGGTGCGCGCCATCGAGGACCTGCCAGCACCCGGCAATGTGGTCTACAACCTGGCCGTCGGGCGGGTGGCCTTCACCGACCGCAATGGCGACGACGTGCCTGCGGCCGCGCTGTCGAGCAAGCTGCTGGCCTCGGCCATGCCCGGCGACCACCGCCTGGTGCGGGTGACCCTGCGCACGCCCGCCGCCGGCGCGATCGCCGACGGCACGGCGGCGGTGCTGCAGTTCAACGGCACCACCGACCTCGCTCCCTTCGCCACCGGCTGGGGTGCACGCACCACCCTGCACGGAACGCTCGATGCCGCCGGCACGCAATTCACCGCCACCCCGGCGCTCAATCCGGCGCGCGCCGCGCAAGCCGCGCAACCGGGCGTGCCGGCGGTGCCGGCGCTGCCAGCACTCGCCGCCGACGTGGTCATCCCACTGGTGGCGCTGGCGTCCAACCCCGCCCAGGCCTCGTTCCTGATGGTGCGGCGCCTGTTCGACATCGATGTCCGCACCGGGCGCGTCGGCGAGGTCGCCGCCACCATCGGCGGCCTCGACACCGCCATCACCGGCGACAGCGCGCTGAGCACGCGCCTGCCGGTCGACCCGGCCAGGCGCAGCGACCGCATCGAGATC
>JANPIY010000467.1:0-7993 GCA_031425255.1 Planctomycetota bacterium | reverse complement strand
GTGATGAATGGCCCCAACTGGGTCAGCAGGAACGCCATCAGGGCGCCGGTCCCGGCCGAGCCGAGCAACGACAGCAGGATCATCCAGCGGTAGCGCCAGCCCTGGGCCAGTACCTTCCTCATCAAGCGACCATCACCTGCCTGCACGCTGTCCTCCGCAGCGGGAACATAGATCCCAGGTCCCCGGGCGCCATCGCGGTGCGGGAGCGGCTTGTCAGAGGCATGCCGGCACCACACTGCCGCGACACTCCTTGAAGGGGGCTCCTGTGGGCGAATGCCGCGATCGGCTGATGGTTCTCAAGCGTAAGCTCGATGAGTTCGCGAAGATCATGCAGCTCGCCGCCAAACAGGAGGAGATCACGCGCTACGAGATGCGCATGGGCGACCCGACGTTCTGGAATGAACAGAGCAAGGCGCAGCAGATGGTCGCGGCGCTCAAGGCGGTGAAGACCGTGGTCGATCCCTACCTGGAGCTCAACCAGGCGGTGAACGACAACCTGGAGCTGCTCGACATGTCGGAGGCCGACAAGGACGAGGCCGCCACCAACGAGGTCTCGGCCGAGACCGATCGCCTCGCCGCGCGCTACGAACGCCTCGAACTGAGCCTGGCGATGTCGGGCAAGTACGACCGCTCCAACATCTTCCTGTACATCAAACCCGGCGCTGGCGGCACCGAGGCTTGCGACTGGGCGGGCATGTTGTTCCGCATGTACAGCCAGTATTGCCAGCGCGCCGGCTACCAGTTGGAGGTGGTCGACATGCTGCCTGGGGATGAGGCGGGGCTGAAGAGCTGCACGCTGTCGATCAAGGGCCTCAATGCCTATGGCCAGTTCAAGTGCGAGATGGGCACCCATCGCCTGGTACGCATGAGCCCCTTCAACGCCGACGGCAAGCGCCAGACCAGCTTCGCTGCAGTAGAGATCACGCCCGAACTCGATGAGGTCGCCGAGATCAAGATCGATGAAAAGGAATTGCGCATCGACACCTACCGCGCCTCGGGCGCGGGTGGCCAGCACGTCAACAAGACCGATTCGGCGGTGCGCATCACGCATGTGCCCACCGGGCTCTTCGTCGCCTGCCAGAACGAACGCAGCCAGGTCCAGAACAAGAACCGCGCGATGAAGATGCTGGCGGCGAAATTGCAGCAGCTGAAAGACATGGAGCGCCTCGACGAATTGAAGGACCTTAAGGGCGAGCGCGGCACCATCGGCTGGGGCCATCAGATCCGCAGCTACTTCCTGCAGCCCACCCAGATGGTGAAGGATCTGCGCACCCGCCACAGCACCAGTCAGGCCTACCAGGTGCTCGACGGAGAATTGCAGCCGTTCATCGATGCCTACCTGCGCTGGCGCCTCGGCGGCAGCAAGGACATGAAGGGCGTGGGCGACGACGAGGAGTGAGGCCGCCCATGGCCGCGGGTCGATCTACTGGATTCCCCGGCGCGCGCTCGAGCGTCGATAAACGCGGTCGGTCAGCCAGGGTTCAGGGCTTTCCAGCGCAACCTTGCGGATGCTGAGCGGTGATGAACCGCGGATAAATCAGGGCGTTCATCGTGCGTCACACCAGCACGATGAAGGACATACCCATGGTCGCTCCCGCACTTCCCCCCGCCGATCAGGACCCCGTCGATGACGTGGTGATCGAATCCTCCGATAACAGCTCGAACGAGGTCAAAGCCATCGCACCGGCCTGGCTCCTCAGCATCGGCACCCATGCGGTGGTGGTCGGGATCATGGCGGCGATGGTCTACGCGGCAGCGCCGGTAGAGGTCGAATATCCTTCGCCCCGTTTCGTGGTTTTCCCGGATCCGCCCAAAGTGGAGCCGGTTGCACAAGTCGTCTCCACCACTCCCGATGACATCCAGATCAAGGTGATCCAGACCGAGGTCACGCAGGTGATCACGCCCATCGAAGTCAACGATCCGCTGACCCAGAGCGAGGACCCGCATCCCGATGTCGGCGATCCTGGCCGCGATACGGCGGTAGCGAACGTCGAGACCGGTAGTACCGGGGTGTTCATGTCGCTTGGCGCCGGTTCGCAGGGCGCTGGAATGTTCAGCAAGCGCACCGGTGGTGGCAAACGCCGTACCACGGGAAAATTTGGCGGAGGCGAGGACCGCGTCCCATCGGTCGAATCCGCGCTACGGTGGTTCAAGCGTCATCAAAGCGCCAACGGCATGTGGGACGTGGATCAATATCAGGCCAATTGCCAAGATGACGCGCTGAAATGCGAACCTGGCGTCAATCAGCCCGGCGACGCCGACATCGCCTGCACCTCCTATGCGATCATGTGCTACCTCGGTGCCGGTTATGATCACCTGACGCCGAACAAATACCGTACGACGATCGCCAAGGCGTTGGATTGGCTGCTCGCCCAGCAGAAAGCCGACGGCTTGTTCGGCGAACGCAATTATGAACATGCGGTCGCCACCATGGCTTTGGCGGAAGCACTAGGCATGAGCAACGACGTGCAATTGAAGGCACCGGCCCAGAAGGCGGTGAACATCGTGCTCGCCCGCCAAGCCAAGGATCCGGAGGCCAAAGACAAGGCCTACGCCGGCCTCGGCTGGGATTACGTCGATGCCAACGCCGCACGTAATGATACCTCGGTGACCGGTTGGAATCTGATGGCGCTGAAAAGCGCGATGGGCGCCGGTTTGCAGGTCGGCTCAGGCATGGATGGCGCCAAGGCCTGGCTCGAGCGCACCTGGAAGGCGAGCAATCCCGACTGGAAGACCCTTGATCCCTACCAGGGTGAGTCGTCCTTTCCGTACACCTTCGATGCCACCACCGGGAAGGTTGGCAACAATAGCGCTGGAGAGGGCCACCTCTCGTGTGTCGGCGCGCTAAGCGCCGTCTACCTGGGTCATCACAAGGGCGACGTGATGCTTGAGACCATGGCCAATACCATCATGAAGACCAACTATCCCACGACTTATCCGACCAATACCTATTTCCTCTACTACAACACCCTGGCGATCTTCCAGATCGGTGGCGAGCGCTGGGAGAAATGGAACAAGCCGGTGGCCAAGCTGCTCGCCAAGGCGCAACGCGCGGATGATTCCTGCTTCAACGGCAGCTGGGATTTCGCCGGTACGCAGTTCCACGGTCACAACACCGGACGCCTGCTCAGCACCGCCTATGCCTGCCTGTCGCAGGAGGTGATCTGGCGTTACGAGCAGATCGGAAACAAGTAACGGGTAAGCGCAGACGGCAGCCCTCGTCCAGGGAGGATGCCACTCGCACCGCAACCGATGTCGAGCCAGGTGCAAGCCAGCTCGGCATCGGTTGCGTTTTTCTGCTGGGCTCCGCTGCGCGTCTGGTCTGGCGTGGTGCATTGGGCTCACGGTCTCGTCGCTCTCGCCACGAGCTGCCGTGTCCGCAGACGCTCAGGCCTTGGCGCGTTTATAGAAAGGCAGCGGCACCACCTCGGCCTCGCATGCCGTCCCGCGCACATCGACCGTCACCAGCGATCCGATCGCCGCCAGTGCGCTCGGAACATAGGCCAGGCCGATCGCCGAGCCGAGCGTGGGCGACAGGGTGCCGCTGGTGATGACGCCCACCGGCGTGCCGTGATCCAGTACCGCGTAGCCCTGGCGCGGCACACGTTTGTCCTTCATGCGCAGTCCGACCAGGCGTTTGCTTGTGCCCTCGGCCGCCTGGCGCAGGACCACCTCGGCGCCGATGAAGCCGCCCTGCTTGTTGAGGGCGAAGGCCAGACCGGCCTCGACCGGCGTCACACTGCGGTCGAGTTCATGCCCGTAGAGCGGCATGCCAGCTTCCAGCCGCAGGGTGTCGCGGCAGCCCAGGCCACAGGGCACCGCGCCGGCGGCGACCACCGCCTCATAGAATTTTTCCGCGGACTCGGCCGGCAGGAAACACTCGAAGCCGTCTTCGCCGGTGTAGCCGGTGCGGCTCAGGCGTACGTCGACGCCCGCCCAGGCCCGGTCGACGAAGCTGTAGTATTTCAGATGGCGCCCATCCAGCCCCAAGCCAGCCAGGATCCCGGCGGCCAGCGGCCCCTGCACCGCGATCATCGCCTGCCGTCCCGTGAGGTCGGTCAGCGACTCTCCTGCAAGAACCTGCCAGCGGGCGAGGATCTTCTCGCAGTTGCCGGCATTGACCACCACATGGAACGACTGCTCTCCTTCACGACTCACCAGCACGTCATCCTCGACGGTGCCATCCTCGGCCAGGACCAGACCATAACGCACCTGGCCGGGCGTCATGTCATCGAGACGGCGGCAGACCTGACGGCTGAGCAGCGCCAAGGCGCCGGGCCCCTGCAGGTGGAGCCGCCCCATGTGGCCGAGGTCGAACACTCCGCAAGCGGTGCGCACGGTGTTGTGCTCGGCAGTGATGCCAGCAAACTGCACCGGCATGTCCCAGCCGTTGAAATCGATGAAGCGTCCGCCGCGTGCGCGTTGTACCGCGAAGAGTCCGGTGTGATGGCTCATCTCCAGTCTCCTCAATGGTTTCGCCTGCAACATATCGGTTGCGGGGGAGCAGCATGTACATCCACTCCGATGCTCAGCAAGTACCCGTCTGGAGGTCGCATGCCCATCCTTCTGCGTCATCGTTGTCGCGGCCTGGTGGCCACCCTGATGGCCCTTGGAATCAGCGCCAACGCTGCTGCAGGCGAAGCCGGCACGCAGGAGGCCGGAGTCGCCGGTCCGCTGCCCTCCGATGAGGTCACCCGCGCCAACGTCCTGGCCGCCGCCGGTCACGGCGAAGAGGCCATCGCTCTGCTGGAACTGCATGTCACCAGCAACCCCAATGACGCCCTGGCCAAACAGACGCTGCTCTCGCTGCGCATCGCGGCGATGGAGCTTGAGATCCGCCGCATCCTGGGTGAGCAGGCGAAATCCAGGGAGCTGGTGATCGGCGATCCGGATTACGAATCAGCGCGCGCGCGCGCGGACAGCGCCGTGGGCAAGCGCCTCGATGTCGCGGAATACTATGCGCACAACCGCCGGTACGCCGAGGCGGCGATGGTCTGCAATGCCATCCTCAAGGATTACCCGCACCACCCCGCAGCCCTGAAGCTCAAATTCCGCATCCTCACGGAAATGATCGAACGTGAACGGGCGGAGCTGCTGAAGGACAAGGCGCTGCGCCGCGACGACGCGATCAATGACACCATCGACGACGCGATCATGCCGGGTGAAATGCCGAGGACCAAGCGGACGGTCTTCGTCTTCGACGAGGATGTCGCCGAACTCGAACGGGCGTCCCTGGCCAAGAAGCTCCAGCAACGCTGCTCGCTGATCTACGACGGCACCCAGGGCACCAAGAGCGCCCAGGTGCGCGAAGTGCTGCAGCTGCTGTTCGCCTATGCGGGCATCAACTACGTCATCCTCGATAGCGCTCTCGGCAGCGAGACGCTGACCATCCACCTGGAAAACGAGACCATCGAGAGCGCCCTCTCGACGGTCTCGAAACTGGTGAACATCCGTTACAATTATACCGGTGGCACGGTCTTCATCTCCAGCGCCACCAGCGACGTGATGGTGACCGAGATCATCCGCGTCCATAGCGGTCTGACGGACGTGGTGACGGTGCCGGAACTGGGCGGCTCCGACATCGGTGGCCAAGGTGGGCAACAAGGTGGCCAAGGCGGCCAGGGCGGCCAGATGCAAGGAGGAGGGGCCAACCTCTTCAACCCGGGCGGTGGCCAGGGTGGTGGTGGCGAGGGCGGCGGAGGGGGCAGCCAGGAGTTCGTCTCCGACCTCGAACGCTTCATCGAAAAGATCCCCGACATCGTCGTCAGCTGGCCCGCGGAAGGGAAGATCTACCTCGATCGCAAATCGAACACGGTCTACGTCCGCTCGACGCCATCGACCATCATGGAAGTGAAACGACTGCTGCAGGCGCTGGACTACAACAGTACCCAGGTCTTGATCGAGGCGCGCTTCATCGAAGTCACCGATTCAGGAGTCAAGGAGCTCGGCATCGATTGGAGTGGGGGTGGTCGGAGCGGCAACACCTACGTGAGCGCTCCCACCAATGGACTGACGCTGCCGACGGCGACCGATCCCGGCGCATCCATCTCCACCATTCCCGGTGGACCGCTCGCGGCCGCCACCAGCGGCGGTCTGCTGGCGCAGATGCTGGTAGCGCCCAGCGAGTATCTGAAGTTCAAGGCCACCATCGTCGCCCTCGAAGCGAGCGGCAAGGCCGACACTTTGTCCGAGCCGAAGATCCTCACGCTCAACAACGCGGTCGGCATCATCGAGGTCAAACAGGACATCTCCTACATCTCCGGCTACACCAACGCGGGTTATAGCAACAATCCGACCAGCCCGGAGAACCCCAACAACGGAACGGTGATCAACCCCGGCTACAATTATTCCTCAGCCAATCTGGTGCCGCAATTCACCAAGGATTCCTCGGGCATCCAATTGCGCATCCGGCCATCGGTCGCCCGCAATTCCGACATCATCACCCTCAGCATCATGCCCTCGGTACGCGAACTGGTCCGCCCACCAGAGTCGGTGACCTTCAACAATTCCAACGGCAGCAGCGGTGGAGAACCGATCCAGAACCAGATCGAGCGCCCACCGGAGTTCGACACCCGCCGCCTGGTGACGGCGCTCCACGTCAAGAACGGTGGCACCGTCGCCCTTGGCGGCTTGTCCAAGGAGCGGCAGCAGGAATCGCGCACGGGCATGCCCTTCCTGTCGCGGGTACCGGTGATCGGCAGCCTCTTTCGTCATGACTCGAAAAGCAGTGAACGCCGCAATCTGATGATCTTCGTGACCGCGCATATCATCGACCCGCGCGGCGCCAAACAGGGAGACGACATCCAGCACCTGCGCGACACCGCGCGGGTGTTGTTGCCCGCCGATTTCGATGCGGCGGAGAAGAGCACTGCCGCGGAAGCCTCGAAATCAGCACCGGCGGCGAAGGAGGAGGACAGCGGTCCCATCTGGCGGCGGGATCGCCGGCGCTGATGGCACGCACCTTCGTCGGCCTGGACATCGGACATCATACGGTGCGCGCCGTAGCGCTGCGCCGTGCCGGCCGCTCGTTCGCCATCACCAGTTTTGGCGAAGTGCGCCGTCGCAATGATGACGGTGACATCCGTCCGCTGGCCGTGGTCCTGGAGGAACTCAAACAACAGGTTCCGCTCGGGCGCTCACCGGTGATCGCGCATGGTGATCTCGATACCCTGGTGAAGTACGTCGGCACCATTCCGCTGCCGCCGGATCGCCTGCAGCGTCTCCTGCGCCTCGAACTGCTGCAGGCCATCGAAGCCACCGAACTGGCGGCCGATACCTTTCCCGTGCCCCTGGCCAGCGATGAGCTGATCCATTGCTGCGTGCTCACCCAGCCCACACATGCGTATGAAGCGTTGAAGGCCCTGGCTGCCTGTGGCATCGAGCCCGCGGCCATCCACGTGGCCCAGGCCGCGGTCTACAACGCCACCGTGCCGCTGCCGCCGGTGCAGGATGATGACCTCGCGCTGCTGGTCGATATCGGTGCGACCACTACCAACGTCGCCCTGTTCGGCGATCGCCGACTGCTCGCCTGTCGCCAATTGCCGATCGGTGGTGACACCTTCTCAACCGCGCTCGCTGGCGGCGAGGGACCGGCGACCGCCGCCAGCGAACTGCGCCTGCGTGCCGGCGCCGGCATGGCGCCGCTGGTGGCCGTTACCACCTCCTATACACCGCGCCAGCCGCCGACCACACCTGCGCTGGCGGCCGTGCGCGCTGACCAGCCGGCACCCCCACCATCCGCCTTCGCCTTGGTAGTGAACGATGAACTGGAGACCTCCAAGCCGGCAGCCGGCAGCCTGGAACTCGACGATGACCTCGATCATCCGCTGACCGATGACGCTCCGCTGGTGCTGGCGGATGATGGACAGGGGGCAGCTGCCGAGGATCCCACCGGCGGACTCCATTTCGATGATGGTGAGGGCGAGGCTGCGGTGGGTACCACCACGCGTCTCCCGTTCGAAGCGCACCACGCCCAGGAGACGCCTCCGGCCCC
>JANPIY010000466.1:0-4460 GCA_031425255.1 Planctomycetota bacterium | reverse complement strand
TGTACTGCTTCCGGGGCTTCATCGCCTTCCCCCTGTGAATGCTGCCTTTCATGCCTTCGATCCCCTCTGCAACAACGAGTGTTGCTTATCTGGGGGTCCACCAAACCGGGGGAAGATCAAATTGCCGTCTCTGTGCTCTCTGTGGGCTCTGTGGCTGGTTGTCCTTCTCCTCACTTCAGGATTCGGCCTCAGCTAAACGACAGCGCTCCCAGGCCAAACGTTTCTCTTGCATAGATCATGAGTTGGTGACGACTCCCGGGTATGCGTACGTCTGCCCTCCTCTTCCTGGTCGCCGTCGCCGCCGCTGGCGAGGTCCACGTCCCGATCACCAACCCGCTGAATCTCGACTGGCCGTGGGAGCTGGTGCACCGCGACCTGCCGGCCGGCAGCCTGCCGGCGCAGGCGGTGGCGGAGGGCATGGGCGCGCCGCGGCCGGTGCAGGTCGAAGCCCTGCCGGATGGCCGCCAACGCGCGTGGTTTATCGCCACGGTGGCGCGCAATCGCGACCGCGACAGCAAGACCCCCAGCCGCGCCGACGTCATCCTCAAACCGGGCACGGCCACGACCACGTTGAGCGTGACGGAGGCCGACGACCGCATCGAGATCGCCAACGGCGTCCTGCGCCTGCGCCTGGCGCGTTTCACCGGCGCCTTCACCGCGGTGAAGAAGCTCACCGCGCTGCCGCCGCCTTTGCTCGCCTGCCAGGTCGAGGGCGATGGCGCCTGGTACGGCCGCTCGCGTTTCGACGGTGACCTCAGTGTGACCGGCGCGCGCACCGAGGTGCTGAGCTCCGGTCCAGTGTTCGCCACCATCCGCATCACCTACGAGATCGCCGGCGCCCCACCGGCGCCACTCACCGGCATCGAGCCGTTGGCGCCGGGCGCGCCGTGGCCACCGCGGCGTGACGGCTGCTTCATCGAGAGCACCTGGCGCATCGTCGCTGGCGATCCCTGGGTGCAGGTGGAGGACCTCCATCGCCTGCCGTCGGCGGCGACCTCGTGGCTGGAGCTCAAGGACGGCCTTGCGCCCGATACCGCGATGTGGATCCGCTGGTTCGGCTACGAGGCCTTCGGCGGCAACGTCGACCTCAAGGTTGCCGCCCTCGAACCCCAGCCCAAGCAGCGCGGGCCCTTCGTGGCTTTGCGTCCGCGCTGGTCGCAGGCCCCTGGGGGCGGTCAGGATTTCCTCGCCACCCGCGGTGGTGAGCAGGCCGACCCTGCGATTCCGGCCGTCGGCCTGGTGGCGACCCATGCCAGCCGTTGGGTCGCTCCCTACGCACAGACCATCAACGTGGTCGCGGAAAACCGCGACACCGCCCGGGCGCAGTTCGGCTGGTCGCAGGGCGCGCGCTCATGGGCGTTATTGATCGGCGGGCGCGGACGTTTCGATTCCACCGGCAAACTCAATGACGTGGTACGCCGGCACAGCGACTGGACGCTCGATAAGCAGCTCAACGAGTACGTCCTCGAATGGCCGCGGGATGCGGCCAAGGCGGGACCGACCATCCTGCTGACGCGCGAGCGCCTGGCCGCGATGCGCGCGCAGTGGCGGGCTGGCGAGGATACGCCGACCAATCTCGTGCTGCGGGAGTTCGTCGCGGTGAAGGACAAGCTCAAGGGCCTCGACCGCGACCTGGTCGCGCTGATCACCGGTGGTATGCCCAAGGGTGCCAATCCACCGTCCCCAGGGTTATGGCTGGAGCGACGCTATCAGGACGACTTCCTCAATCCCACTGGGCAGACCAGGCGGATGAAATCGGGCTGGCCGCTCGCCGACCTGGTCGCCGACGGACGGCCGCTGGGCGGCGCCGAGCAGGCCGCGCTCGGGTACATCTTCAGCGACCTCGACCAGTGGCCGGGCTACTGCAACGGCTGGGGGCCGGGCAATCCGAATTTCCACACCGACAAGTATCTGGTCGCCGCCTTCACTGCCGCGGCCTTGCGCGACCATCCGCACGCCGACCGCTGGCTGGCGTTCGCGCGGCACGAGTTCGACGAGGATGTGCACCGCGTACTGCTGCCGGGCGACGGCGTCGGTTTCGAATGCCCCGGCTACAGCACCTATGCCATGGGCCTGCTGCTGGAATTGGCGACGGTCTTCCAGAACAGCGGCCAAGGCAATCCGGTGGCGGAGAATCCGCTGTTCCGGAAGACCGGCCGCTGGCACCGCCACCTGCTGACCCCGCGCGATCCGCGCCTCGGCATCCGCCATCAGGCGCCGATCGGCGATACCCATCGGTGGGGCGCCAACGACGGCGAGATGTTCGGTGCCTTGGCGCGCTTCTATCGCGAAGCCGATCCCGCCTTCGCCAGCGAGATGATGGGCGTGTGGAAGATGTACCGCGACCAGGGCATGCGCGGCACGGTGCTCAGCGATGTGATCAATGTCGATCAGGCCATCCCAGTGGCGCCGCTGGAGCGCCTCGATTGGTCCAGCCGTTCGTTCCTGGGTTTCGGCGCGATCATGCGCTCGCGTTTCGGCAGCGACCGCGAGACCTTCGCCAGCTTCCGGGCCGGCTCGGCGCTCGGCCACGCCCACAACGAGCAGTTGAGCTTCCACTTCTATGGCGCCGGCATGCCGGTGGCGCTCGACTACAACTGCTCCTACCACCCGCGTGGCGACCATGCGGCGCTGCACAACGCCATGACCTTCGGCCAGGCCCGCCCCTTCACCCACCAGGGCGACGGCGTCGCGGTGCCGGCGCAGGAGCAGGCGACGTCAGCGGCGCGGCTCGCGGCCTTCGCCAGCACCCCGGTCGCCGACGCGGCGGTGGGGGAGATGGCGGCCGCTTCCCTCGTGCTGTCCCCGATCGAACCCGGCCACGCCAAGTTCCAGTATCCCTATCCGACGCGCGCGATCCCGCGCCTGGTCCATCGCCGCTTCCAGGTCCTGGTCAAACATCCCGCCGGTTCGCGGCTGGCCGATTACCTAGTGATCCGCGACGAGACCATCAGCCGCGAAGCCCAGCAGACCAATCTGCATCTCCTCAGCCGTGCGGTGCAGGTGGTGGGCAATCGGATCCGCGCCGAGGGCCAGGGCGAGGCCGATATCGACGTGTTCCTGGCGACCCCTACCGCTCCCGTCGTGACGCTCGGCCGCTGGTTCTACTGCGATGAACACATGAGCGGCCCAGGGAAATGGAAGCTGAGCGGCAAAGGCCATGATCCCATTCAGCAGCAGGCGAGCGACGTCGAGCACGCGGCGTGGATCGCCGGCATCCACGCCAGCGACGGCCGCAGCCTGATCCCGCCCAAGGGTCATCAGGGCAAGTGGGAGGTGGGCGAGTACCAGCAGTGGCTGCGCATCGATACCGCCCCTGGGCAGGCGTTGACCTGGGTGCTCTACGCCCGGCGTCGTGGCGAAGCAGAGCCGGCTTTCACCATCCTGAGCGATGGCGCTGGCGTAGCGGTGACGGTCGGCGGCGAGACCGACGAGATCCTGCTCGGCACCACGCCTAAGGACGGCGTCGCTGGCCAAGTGGTCGTCCGCCAGGGCGGACGCGAGACCGTGGTCCTCGGGCCGACTGCGCTGCCACCGCTCGGCATGGTCGAGCATGAGATCGCGCCGCATGCGGAACGCTGAGATGAACCGCAAGCCTGTGAAGCCAAGATATTTGGCCGCAGAGACGCGGAGGCGCAGAGAAGAAAAAGACCCTGCTTTGCCTTTCCTCTGCGTCTCCGCGTCTCTGCGGCCGATTCTTCTTCGTGAGCTTAACCACATTGCGCCGCACGCCGCACTCCCCCGCAGTATATTCAATCACGCGCATCCACATGCGGCGGTAACGGCGGTGCCGCCGGGAAGAAACGCCGGATGACCACGAAGAATACCGGCACCAGGACGAGCGCCAGCACGGTGGCGGTGAACATGCCGCCCATCACCGCGGTGCCGATGGCGCGTTGGCTGGCGGCGCCGGCGCCGGCGGCGATCACCAGCGGCAGCACGCCCAGGATGAAGGCCAGCGAGGTCATCAGGATGGGGCGGAAGCGCAGGTGCACCGCCTCGGTCACCGCTTGGATGGCGGAACGGCCGCGCGTCTGCAGATCCTTGGCGAACTCGATGATCAGGATCGCGTTCTTGGCCGACAGGCCGATGATCGCGATCAACCCGACCTTGAAGTAGACGTCGTTGGGCAGGTCGCGGAGCCCGGTGGCGAGCAGCGCGCCAAGGATGCCCAGTGGTACCACCAGCATCACCGCCACCGGGATCGACCAGCTCTCGTAGAGCGCCGCCAGGCAGAGGAACACCACCAGGAACGACAGGGCGAACAGCGCCGGGGCCTGCGCGCCCGAGCTTTTCTCCTCGGCCGAGGTCCCGGTCCATTCATAGCCGATACCGGGCTGGAGCTGGGCGGCGAGGCGTTACATCTCCGCCAACGCCACGCCCGTGCTGTATGCGGTGGCGGTGTCGCCGGAGATGCGCAACGCCCGGTAGCCGGTGTAGGGGATGGGCTGCACCGGGCC
>JANPIY010000465.1:0-3217 GCA_031425255.1 Planctomycetota bacterium | reverse complement strand
CGGGCGTCCAGCGACTGCTGTTAAGCTAACGAAGAAGAATCGGCCCCAGAGACGCAGAGACGCAGAGGAAGGGAAAGCAGAGTCTTTTCGCCTCTACGCCTCTGCGGCCAGATATCTTAGCTTTACAGCATTGGCGAGACGCCCGGGCCGCGGTGGGATCCGCTGCGACCCGTGATGGCACCGGGCTCGCACCGACGCTAGGTTCCCGCCCATGGTCCAGTCCTGTGACCTCCTGATCGTCGGTGCCGGCCCGGCCGGCGCGATGACGGCACTCCAGGCGGCGAAGCGGCGCCCGGACCTCGGCATCCTGTTGACCGATGCCATGCCGGAGCCGCGGCCGAAACCCTGTGGCGAGTTCCTCTCGCCGGACGGCCTGCGCATCCTCGCGCAGGTCGGCTTGGAAGAGGCGGTGATGGCGAGCGGGGCGCATCCGCTGAACGGTCTCAGCCTCATGGGTCCGCGCGGCGCGATGGCCTCGGACTACCACCCGATGCTCGGACACGTACCCCATCGGCCGTATGGCGTCGGCGTGCGGCGGGAGGTGTTCGACGGCGTCCTGCAGGACGCCGCCAGCAGGGTCGTGGAGTTGCAGCGTGGCAGGCGCATCACCAGCCTGGAGCGGCAGGGGGATGGCTGGCTGGCGACGCTTCGCGGCGATGGTGGTGAGCGACAGGTGCGGGCGCGGCTGGTGGTCGGCGCCGATGGTCGCCAAAGCCTGGTGCGACGCCGTACCGGACTCGATGTGCCGGCGGGACGTCAGCGCTTCGCGCTGGTTTGCCGGGCGACCGGCATCCCTCATGGAACGCACGGCGAGATGCATCTCGGGCCATTGGGTCAGGTCGGGGTGGCGCCGCTCGGCGGTGGCGAGGTGAATCTCAACCTGCTGCTGAGTGAACCCGGCCGGCGGCTGCTGCAGCGGCGTTCGCCGGCGATCCTCATGCGCGCGGCGCTGCGCGCGACGCCGACACTACGACCGCGCACGGCGCAGGCGCGCCTGGGTCCGATCCTGAGCACCGGGTCGCTGCCGCAGAAATGCCGCGCGGTGGTGGCGGACGGCGTGGTGGTGGTCGGCGACGCCGCGGGGTTCTGCGATCCCTTCACCGGTGAGGGCATGTGCTTCGCCCTGCAGGGGGCCGAGGCGCTGGGTGCGACCATCGCCGGACTGCGGCGCGTGGGCGCTTGGAGCAGCGCTGATCTGGCTTCGTACGCCGCGGCCCATCATGCGCGCTTCGCCGGCAAACGCCGGCTCGGGGAAGGGCTGCAAGTCCTGCTCCAACGCCGAGCCCTGGCCGAGCGCCTGGTGGGGTTGGTGGGTTCGCACCGTGGCCTCAGCCGTTTCCTGGTGGCGATGACCGGGGACTACCTGTGACCAACCCGCCGCCGCCACCGCCCTCGGGGCGTGGTCCGAGATATTGGCTCGGCGAGCTGGGCGGCCTGTGGCGGCGGATCCTCGTCTTCAGCCTCACCGGCCTGGGCGTCATCCTGCTGCTGCGCTTCGGACCCGGGGCCCTGCTCATCCTCGTGCCGGTGGGCGTGCTCCTCTTTGGTACCGCCTTGTACGCCTGGGTGGTGCTGAAGAGGCGCGGCAGACGTTGAGTCTGCCCGTTGTGAGGTAATCCCTCAGATCCTTCACTCAATTAGGCACACAAGTGGTGGACGTCCTGAGGAGACCACAGGCCTTGTGGAGTGATGCTGCACAAAGCGGCGTATTTTGAGACGGCTACCAATCGGGTCAGCGAAGGTCGGCCTTGCAAGCGGGCAAGCGGTCAAACAACAATGTCCCGCGTCCGCCAGCATGCTCCATCAGGGTCGCGGTCATCATCAGTCATCCGAGGACCTTCATGAGCAACCATCTCTCTGATCTCATTGCACGCCACGAGGGCGACCTGGCCTCGCAATGGTTGAAATTGATAAGCGCCTCGGGTGCCAGCCGCGAAGACCTGATCAAACCCGAGGAGCTGAAGGAGCAGGTGACCGAGCTGCTCGCTGAGATCCGCCAGTCGCTTCAGCGCGGCTCGCAGGATATCACTGGCCCGGCCTGGCTGCGTGTGCGTGAAATGCTCTCCGGCATCTCCCGTTCGCGTGCGTTGCAGGGATTCACGCCGACCGCAACTGCGAGCTTCGTGTTTTCTTTGAAGGAGGCGCTCTTCAACCGTCTGCGTAGCGAACATGCCAATACTCCGTCTCAGCTCGCTGATGAGATCTGGACGGCCTCGATGCTGATCGACCGCCTTGGCTTGCTGACCATGGAATCCTTTCTTCAGGCCCGCGAGGAAGTCATCAAGCGTCAGCAGGCGGCGATGCTCGAGCTGTCCACGCCGGTGGTGAAATTGTGGGACGGGATCCTTGCCTTGCCGCTGATCGGTACGCTCGACAGTGCGCGCACGCAGGTGGTGATGGAATCATTGCTCCAGCGCGTACTGGTCGAGTCGACCGACGTCGTGATCATCGACATCACGGGCGTGCCGACCGTCGATACGCTGGTCGCCCAACACCTGCTCAAGACCGTGACCGCCGCTCGGCTCATGGGTACCGACTGCATCATCAGCGGCATCCGTCCACAAATCGCCCAGACCATCGTCCACCTGGGCGTTGACCTCACCTCGGTCATCACCAAGGCGTCGCTCGCGGATGCCTTCAAGATAGCCTTGGCGCGCCTCGAATTGAAAGTCGTGAAGAAGCAGAGCGCCATCGTCCCCAAGACCAGCGGCAGCCGAGTGGAATGACCAGATGGACCGCATCCCGATTCTTCAGATGGGAAATTTCCTCATCGTCAGCATCCAGGGAGACATGCATGACCGCTTGGCCATGACCCTCCAGGACAACCTCACCACCAAGATCGTCACGTCGAATGCCAAGGGTGTGCTGATCGACATCTCGGCGCTGGAGATCGTCGACTCCTTCATCGGCCGCATGCTCGCCAACATCTCCAGCATGGCACGCGTCCTCGATGCGAAGACGGTGGTCACCGGCATGCAGCCGGCGGTCGCCATCACGCTCGTGGAGCTCGGGCTTTCACTGCCCGGCGTACGCACCGCCCTCAACGTGGAAAAGGGCATGACGCTGCTGCATGAAAGCGCCGCCTGAGCACCGGCATGGCCGAGGCTTCCCACGCAAGTGTCAGCGTCGAGAGGTGCGACGAGCTCGCGCTGCGCGCGAGCGAGGATGTCGTGCGCCTGCGCCAGATGGTGCGCGAGCGCGCCATCACCGTCGGCTT
>JANPIY010000464.1:0-2027 GCA_031425255.1 Planctomycetota bacterium | reverse complement strand
CCCCCTTCCTTGCTTGCTACCCCGCCAGGACCCCATGGCCCGATCCCTCGTCATCGTCGAATCCCCCGCCAAAGCCAAGACCATCAACAAATACCTGGGCAAGGACTTCGTGGTGAAGTCCAGCTATGGCCACATCCGCGACCTGCCCGAGGCCGGTGGCGAGGTCGAAACCGACGAGAAGAAGCCCAAGGCCAAGGTCCCGGCCACCGCCGCCAGCAAAGAGCAGAAGGCCAAGCTGGCCCTGGTCCGCCGCATGGGCGTCGATCCCGAGCACGGCTGGGCCGCCCGCTACGAAGTGCTGCCCACCAAGCTGAAGGTGGCCGAGGAACTACGCGAGCTGGCCGCCAAGTCCGACACCATCTATCTGGCCAGCGACTTGGATCGCGAAGGGGAGTCCATCGCCTGGCATTTGCAGGAGGTCATCGGCGGCGATCCCGCCCGCTTCAAGCGCGTGACCTTCAACGAGATCACCAAAACCGCGATCCAGGCGGCCTTCAACCAGCCCACCGTCGTGAACATGCATCGGGTCAATGCCCAGCAGGCGCGACGCTTTCTTGACCGGGTGGTGGGCTACATGGTCAGCCCGCTGCTGTGGGCGAAGATCGCCCGCGGCCTGTCTGCCGGGCGCGTGCAGTCAGTGGCGGTGCGCCTGATCGTCGAGCGTGAGCACGAGATCCGCGCCTTCCTGCCCGAAGAATACTGGGAGCTGCACGCCGATCTGGCGGTGCCCACGCCCCTGCGCGCCCAGGTCGCGCGGTATCAGGGCCAGGCTTTCAAGCCGGTCACCGGCGCCCAGACCGAGACCGCTGTCGCGGCGTTGAAAGGCGCGGCCTACACCGTCGCCGCCAACGAACAGAAGCCGCAGAAGAGCTGGCCCAACGCGCCCTTCATCACCTCGACCATCCAGGCCGCCGCGTCGGTGCGTCTGGGCTTCTCGGTGAAGAAGACCATGACCCTGGCCCAGCGCCTGTACGAGGCCGGCCACATCACCTACATGCGTACCGACAGCGTGAACCTGTCGGCCGACGCGGTCACCGCCTGTCGCGCGCTGATCGAGCAGCGCTTCGGCGCGAAATACCTGCCCGAGAAGCCGATCTCGTACAAGTCGAAGGAAGGCGCGCAGGAGGCCCACGAGGCCATCCGCCCCACCGACGCCAAGATCGGCCCTGGCGATCTGGCGGTGGAGCACGATGAGGCGCGCTTGTACGAGCTGATCTGGCGGCAATTCGTGGCCTGCCAAATGCCGCCCGCGGAATTCGATACCACGGTGGTCACCATCGCCGCCGCCGGCTACGAACTGACCGCCCGCGGCCGGGTGCTGCGCTTCGACGGCTATCAGAAGGTCATGCCCCCCGCCAAGCAGGAGGACGTGGAGCTGCCGGCGCTGGTCGTGGGCCAAGTCCTGAAACTGGTGAAGCTGGACCCGACCCAGCACTTCACTAAGCCGCCAGCGCGTTTCAGCGAAGCGATGCTGGTGCGCGAGTTGGAGAAGAAGGGCATCGGCCGCCCCTCGACCTACGCCAGCATCATCTCGACGATCCAGGAACGCGGCTACGTCAGCCTGAAGAACCGCCGTTTCCATGCGGAAAAGCTCGGTGATATCGTCACCGGACGCCTGGTGCAGGCCTTCCCCGACCTGATGGACTACGGCTTCACCGCAGGCATGGAGGCGAACCTGGACCAGGTCGCCGACGCCAAGGCCGAATGGAAGGGCGTGCTCGACACTTTTTACGGCGGCTTCACTACCAAGCTGAAGCTGGCCGGCGAGGCGATGCAGCCGAACACCCCGGTGCCCACTGCCATCATGTGTCCGAAATGCGGCAAGCATCCCTTGGCGGTCCGCACCGCCAAGACGGGCGTGTTCCTCAGCTGCACCGGCTACAGCCTGGACAAGAAGGATGCCGACTTCTGCGCCCACACCGTCAATCTGGTGCCCGGCGACGAGGTCGAGACCAAGAAGGAGGCGGACGAGGATACCGACGAAGCCAGCGAGCAGGAGACCGCCGCCCTGAAGGCCAAGCGCCGCT
>JANPIY010000463.1:0-6166 GCA_031425255.1 Planctomycetota bacterium | reverse complement strand
TCGAGAGCGCCAACGGCGCGACGTGATCACAGCCCAGGGCAACGCCCTGGGTGAAGGGCCCGCATCGGAATGAGCCCAGAAAGGGCGACACAACCGCACGATTGGCGGTTTGATTCGCCCTTTCAGGGCTCAAACCAGAATGGGCAACTTACCCAGGGCGTTGCCCTGGGCTGTGATGACCTCGCGCCGTTGGCGCTCAAAAGCCAACCGGGATTTATGGGTAATGGACAGAGCTTAGGCGAGGGAACAGCAGGCTCAGGGAATGACCTGCTCGCGATTCGTTGCAGATCACACCTCTGGGCGCGGGAGCTTCGTGCGCAGCACCGTTGGCACGTATATGCCCCGAGCGTGCTGGTGCAAATCGCACGAAGGTTCATTCCGCGGTTGACCCTCGCAGCGGGGCTGCCTAGGGTCCAAAAATTACGGTCTATCCTGACGAGATCAGTGATCGACTGGCGGGAGCGGATGCATGTCTGATAGAACTGAACGGCGCGTCATATGGGCCTTCGTCCTGGCGATGACGCTCCTCCTCGGGGTCGGCTTCACCTCGTACCGCAGCCTCGACCGTGTCGCTGAGGACCATGCCTGGCGCAATCATACCAAGGAGGTCCTGGCCGGTCTCAGCGCCTTGATGCTGGCGGTGATGGATGTGGAGAGCGCGCAGCGCGGCTTCCTGCTGACCGGTGAGGAGGAGTACCTGGAGCCGTATCATCAGGGGATGAGCGATGCCCCACTGGCCTTCGCCACCGTCCTCCGCCTGACCCGCGACAATCCCGTGCAGCAGGAGCGCCTCACGCGGCTGCGGCCATTGATCGAACGCAAGCTCGACCGCAGCCGCGAGGTGGCGATGACCCGTCGGCGCGAGGGTTTCGTGCCCGCCCACGCCCTGATGGCGAGCGGCGAAGGCAAACGCGCGATGGACGCGATCCGCGCCCTGGTGGGGGAGCTGGAACGCGAGGAACGCTCGCTGCTCACCATCCGCGAGGCGGCGGTGATCACCGAGGAGGCGCAGACCTCGGCGCTGGTGATCGGTGGGAATGCCCTGGCGCTCCTGGTGGTGGTGGTCGCGGGTTTCCTGCTGGTGCGCAACGCCGGCACCTTGCGCACTTCCCTGCAAGCCATCCGCCAGCAGGAGTGGCAGCAGGCGAGCCTGGCGGCGCTGGCCGAGGTGCTGCGCGAAGAGCGCCCGGTCGAAGTGCTCGCGCGTCAGGTCCTCGATTCATTGGGCGAGCGGCTGGGGGCCCCAGTCGGCGTGTTGTACCGCCGCGATGGCGAGGGGACTCTGACCCTGGCTGGCGCCCGGGCGCTCGATACCCCGGCCAAGCCGCGTCTGAGCGATGGTGAGACCCTGATCGGCGAGGTGGCGCGCAGCCGTCGCATCAGCGAGGTGACCAGCCTGCCACCCGCTTATCTGACGGTGGCTTCGGGGATCGGTCGGAGCGCGCCGACCTACCTGCTGGTGATCCCACTGATCTATCGCGATCAGGTGGAGGGGGTGTTGGAGCTGGCCTGGCTATCGTCGCCGCCGGCTTCGCACCGCGTCTTCCTCGAACAGGCGGGGGAAAGCATCGCCGTCGCGCTGGCCACCGCACGTTCGTTGACCCAGGTCAAGGCGTTGCTGACCACCGCCCAGCAGCAGGGCGAGGAGCTGCGGGTCCAGCAGGAGGAGCTGACCCAGATCAACGCCGAGCTGGAAGAGCAGACCGACCAGTTGGACAAGCGCAGCCGCCAGGCCGAGGACGCCAACGCCGAGATCGAACTCGCCCGCGCCGACCTGCAGGTGCAGGCCGACCAGCTCGCGCTCAATTCGAAGTACAAGTCGGAATTCCTCTCCAACATGTCGCACGAGTTGCGCACCCCGCTCAACAGCCTGCTCATCCTGTCGCAGCAGTTGTTCGAGAACCCGGACGGCAACCTCAGCGAGAAGCAGGTGCGGTATGCCCGCACCATCAATGGCTCCGGCCACGACCTCCTGACCCTGATCAACGACATCCTCGATCTCGCCAAGATCGAATCGGGGACCGTGCGTCTGGACACCTCCGATGTGCGCTTGGGCGACGTGCGCGACGACGTCGATCGCCTCATGCGCCCACTGGCGGAGCAGAAGGATCTCCATTTCACCGTCCGCCTGGGGGCTGGCTTGCCGCCAGTCCTGCGCACGGATCGCCAACGTCTGCAGCAGGTGCTGAAGAACCTGCTGTCGAATGCCATCAAGTTCACCGCCTCGACACCCGAGCGCCGGGGCGTCGTCACCTTGTCGATCGATGTCGCCGATTCCGGTTGGAGCGCGGGCCATCCGCGGCTGGGCGAAGAGGCGGTGCTCGCCTTGGCGGTGAGCGATAACGGCATCGGCATCGCGAGCGACAAGCAGGCGCTGGTGTTCCAGGCCTTCCAGCAGGCGGATGGCGGGGTCGCGCGCCGGTTCGGTGGCACCGGCCTGGGGCTGTCCATCAGCCGTGAACTCGCGCACCTGCTGGGTGGGGAATTACGCCTGGTCAGCACCATCGGCGAAGGCAGCACCTTCACGTTGTACCTGCCGCTGACGCCGGCGAACGCGGAGCCCGAGGCGCCGCCCCGCAGCGCCCCGCCTGCTACCGCCTTGCGATCCGTTCCGGCGGCAGCGGTGGGCGCGGTGGTGGATGACCTGCCGCGGCAGCCGGCGCTGGTCGATGACGATCGTGCGAGCCTGGGCAATGGCGACCGCGTGGCCCTGATCGTCGAGGACGATCACAACTTCGCCCGCATCCTGGTGGAGCTGGCGCGCGAGCATGGCTTCAAGGCGGTGGTCAGCCTGGGCGGAGCCGGGGTACCGGGATTGGCGCGCGAGCTCAAACCCGATGCCATCACCCTCGACCTCCACCTGGGCGATGCCAATGGCTGGCACCTGCTCGATCGCCTCAAGCACGACCCGGAAACCCGTCACATCCCGGTGCATGTCATCACCGTCGATGATGAACGGCAGCGCGCCTTGAGTCAGGGCGCGCATGGCGTCCTGACCAAACCGGCCAGCCGCGAGGCCCTGGCCAAGGCCTTCGTCGCCCTGCTGCGCTTCCGCGATGAGAAGGCCCGCCACCTGCTGGTGGTGGAGGACGACGCGACGCAGCGCGAACAGATCGTGGAAACCATCGGCAATGGCGATGTCCTCACCACCACCGCCGAGGACGCCGAGTCGGCGCTCGCTGCGCTCGGACGCCAACGCTTCGACTGCATCGTGCTCGACCTCGGCCTGCCACGTATGAGCGGTCAACACCTGCTCGATGCGTTGCACGAACACGCCGAGTGGCGCGACATCCCGGTGATCATCTACACCGCCCGCGACCTCTCCTCGGCCGAGGAGCAGCAGTTGCGGCGCACCGCCAAGACCATCGTGCTGAAGACCGCTTCCTCGCTCGATCGCTTGCTCGACGAGACCGCGCTGTTCCTGCACCGGGTGCACAGCCACCTGCCGCCGGCGAAGCGCCAGCGCATCGAGCGTATCCATCAGGCCGATTCGGTGTTGGCGGGCAGGACCGTGCTGGTGGCGGATGACGACGTGCGCAACGTCTTCGCCCTCGCCAGCCTGCTCGAGCGCTACCACATGACGGTGGTCACCGCCGAGAACGGTCGAGAAGCGCTCAGCCGCCTGGAGGAGAAGCCCGAGATCTCCCTGGTGCTGATGGACGTGATGATGCCGGAGATGGACGGCTACGCCGCCATGCGCGCCATCCGCGCCCAGAGTCGCTGGCGGGAGCTGCCCATCCTCGCCCTCACCGCCAAGGCGATGAAAGGCGATCGCGACCTGTGCCTGGCGGCGGGGGCCTCGGATTACATCACCAAGCCGGTCGATAGCGATCAACTGCTGTCGATGCTGCGCGTCTGGCTCTACCGTTGAACGAGACCGTCTGCCCTGCGCTGACGGTCGGGCCATGCGCATGCGGGAGGCCGTAGTGGACGAACCCAGGGACATCGCCGAGCACGAGCTGAGACCCCTGCTGGAGGAGATCCTCCTGGCCTCCGGTCATGATTTCCGCCAATACGCCAGCGGCTCGTTGTGCCGCCGGCTGGGAGCGCTGCTCAGCAGCGAACAGCTGCCCGACGTCGCGGCCTTGCGGGCCCGACTGAGCGGCGAGCCAGCCTGCCTGGACCGCGTCCTGCGTGCCCTCTCGATCCCCGCCACGGCGATGTTCCGCGACCCGCCGGTCTACCGTGCGCTGCGCACGCTGGCGGCGACCCACCTCGCGACCTTTCCGATCATCCGCGTGTGGCTGGCGGGCTGCGCCACCGGCGAGGAGGCCTGGTCGCTGGCCATCCTGCTGCATGAGGAGGGGCTGCTGCACCGCAGCCGGCTCTATGCCACCGACATGAATACCCAGGCCTTGGCCACCGCCCAGGCCGGCATCTTCCCGCTGGCGGCGATGCAGCATTACACCCGCAACTACCACGACGCAGGGGGGGATGGCGATTTCTCGCGCTACTATACCGCCGCCTATGGCGCGGCGAAGTTCCACGCCGAGATCGCCCGCAACCTGGTATTCGCCCAGCACAACCTGGCGATCGACCGGACCTTCAACGAGTTCCATCTCATCCTGTGTCGCAACGTCATGATCTACTTCAACGAACAGCTGCAGGCGCAGGTCCATACCTTGTTGTATGATAGCCTGGCCCATCTGGGGATCCTCTGCCTGGGTGCGACCGAGACCATCCGCGCCACCAGTGCCGAAGAGCTCTACGACATCATCGACGCCGGCCATCGGCTTTACCGTAAGAGCGGGCCGACCGGACGCTTCAACCGCCATCGAGCTCCGTCATGAACACCTATTCCGAACCGCAGCCGAACGACGCCATCCTGGTGGTGAACGATCGCGAGGACCAGCTGCTGAGCATGGCCGCGATGCTTGAACCCCTCCAGGTCGACGTTGTCACCGTCACCTCCGGCCAGGAAGCCCTGCGCCAGCTGCTGCGCCGTGAGTTCGCGGTCATGCTGCTCGATGTCCACATGCCCGGCATGGACGGCTTCGAGATCGCTGAGGCCATCCGTCAGCGCCCACGCTCGACGCTGACCCCGATCATCTTCGTCAGCGCCAGCCACCAGGGAGAAACCGACCGGCTGCGCGGCTACGAGACCGGCGCCTTCGACTATGTCATGGTCCCGATCGAACCGTCGATCCTGCGCGCCAAGGTCGCGGCGTTCCTCAAGATGCATCGCATGCATTCGGAGATCCGCCAGCAGGCGGAGCATCTGGGCCGCCTGAACGCCCAGCTGTCGGAGCGCAACAGCGCGCTGAAGGATCTCCAGGAGTCCAAGGATCTGCTCACCGGGATGGTGATCCACGATCTGCGCAACCCGCTCACCGCCTGTCTCGGCAGTCTCGACCTGGCGGTGGCGCAGGCCACCAGGAGCGGGGGCGTCCCATCGCGGCATCTCGCCACCGCGACCGAGGCGACCTTGAGCATCCTCGAACTGGTCAATGGCATCGTCGACATCATGCGCATGGAAGACGGCAAGATGCCGAAGAATGCCGAAGCGGTGGAGATCGACAGCCTGATCGAAGCCCGGGTGAACCGCTATCGTCCGGCGGCGATCACCAACGGTCTGCTATTGGCGTATGTCAGTCCCAACCATATCGGCCCGTTCGTCACCGACGGCGCGCTGCTCGGACGGGTGATCGACAATCTGGTGGTGAACGCCATCAAGCACACCCGTCGCAACGGCAACGTCACCATCACCGCCGAGCGCACCGCGACCGGAGGGCTGGTGGTAGCCGTCAGCGATACCGGTGAAGGAATCCCGCCAGAGGCGTTGGGCAGCCTGTTCCAGAAATACGGGCGGATCGAGGGCCAGAAGCTCGGTCGAAAATACGACACCGGGCTAGGGCTGGTGTTCTGCCGCATGGCGGTCGAGTTGCTGGGAGGAACGATCGCGGTGGTGAGCGAGAAGGGGAAAGGAACGACTTTCACGCTGGGGTTTGCGACGGGGTGAGGGAGGCGAAGGGCGCGGGGCGAAGTCGAAAGTCGAATGCGCCCAGCGCCCAGCGCCCAGCGTAAATTGGCAGAACGACGGTCCTCTTCCAGGAGCGTTTCATTGGTGATGAAGCGTGCCCTGAGGACGTGATAAGGACGGCTCGCCGTTCGCCGTTCGCCGTTCGCCGTTCGCCGTTCGCCGTTCGCCGTTCGCCGTTCGCCGTTC
>JANPIY010000462.1:0-1811 GCA_031425255.1 Planctomycetota bacterium | reverse complement strand
ACCAGCGCCACCGCCACCACTACGGGCCGGGTGCTGATCACTGGGCCCGGCACGTATCCAAGCTCGTTGACGTGGACTGCCGGTGGTACCGGATTCACCTTCCAAGGCACCTTGCAGGTCCTCACTGGCAATGGCACCGAGACGATCGGTTCCAATGTCACCATCGCCAGCGGCACTGTTGGTTTTCAAGGCGATAGGAATTTTTCGACGGACCTCTGCATTTTTGGTACCGCGATCGGCTCGCATACCCTGACCATCGCCAATGGCGCGACAGCCATCATGGATGTGCGTTTCCTCCCCGTCAGCCTCTACGCCACCGTAGGCGGCATCAGCATCAAGGACAATACCACCATCGCCGCCGGCGGTACGCTGTCCTACCGGCAGAGCATCGCCGATACCTCGGTCGGCTCCATCAGCATCACTGGAGACATCACCGGCAACGGCTCTGCTGCCGCGGAGTCGATCATCGATGTCCAGCTCGCGGCAGGCTCGGGTGCGGGACTACTCAATCTGGGCACGCCAGGCGCCTCGGGTTGCGATCTTATCGTCAACGGCACGACGACGGGTGGCCTGAAAGTGCAGGGCACCCAGGCGCGGCTCAGTGGCCAGTTGACCGCTGCCCGGCTCCTGGCGGTGACGGGCAGCGGTGGCTACCTGTCGATCGCACCTTCGGACGCCACCTTCACCATGCCGGCCTTGAGCATGTGGGCTGCGACCGGAGTCGGTCTGCGGGTGGTCGACAGCTATGCCTCGGGCACCGATATCGCCTTGTCAGACGCCAATGCCACCTGGGCGCGGCCGATCACCGTGGATACCAGTGCCGTGCTTGGCGTCGGCCACGCCACCACCGCCACCACCATCACCGGCGGCATCATCGGCGCCGGCGGGCTGACCAAGACCGCGGCTGCCGAGACCACCCTGTCGACCACCGCCTGCACCTTCACCGGCCCGCTGACCGTGTCGGCGGGTCGCCTGAGCGTGAACACCACCTGTTCCGGCGGCGGCGCGGTCAGTGTCGCGGCCAGCTCCACCCTCGGCGGGACGGGAACGATCGCCGGTGTGATCACCGCCGCCAGCGGCGCGACGATCAGCCCGGGCGCCAGCGCCGGCGCGGTGGGAACCCTGACCCTGTCCGCCGTCAGCCCGCTGAGCGCCACCGCCACCACCCTCGCCATCGATGTCAACGGCGCGACCGCCGACCGCCTGACCTGCAGTGCCGCGTCGGGCTCGATCAGCCTTTCCAATCTCACCCTCGCCATCACCAGCACGTCGCCGTCGTCGACCTACACCATCCTGAGCTATGCGAGCGGATCGATCACCGGCACCTTCGCCTCGATCACCGGTACGCCCGCGGGCTATAGCGTGAAGGTCGGCACAACCGCGGTGACCCTGGTTCCCGATGCCAGCGGCTCCAGCGAGGTCTGGAGCGGCGCGAATGGGGATGGGCTGTGGGATACCAATGGGAATTGGAGTGACGGCTCCTTCCCTGATTCCGGCGACAACGTGTCGGTCCCCGACGTCACCAACCAGACGGTGAATATGAACGTCGCGGCGACGGTGGGGACGGTCACCTTCAACGCGGCGGACGCCTACAGCTTCACCGGTTCGTCGGCGCTGACGCTGGGCGGCACCGTGACCCAGAGCGGCGCCGGCACGGTGACGATCAGCGGGCCGGTGGCGACCGGCAACGCGGCACGGACTTTGACCGGCGCCGGGGCCGGCCAAGTCACCTTCAGCGGGGTGATCAGCGGTACCGGGTTGATCACCGTGGCGGGTGGCAGCTATCGTCTCACCGGGGCCAATACGTTCAC
>JANPIY010000461.1:0-2581 GCA_031425255.1 Planctomycetota bacterium | reverse complement strand
AATTTCACCTACGGCTCCCCGGCCCCGCTTGGGCCCAACCTGCCGATGCAGCCTACCACGAGGTTCGATATGGCCTCCCTCACCAAGGTCACCGCCACGACCACGCTGGTGATGATCATGTACCAGAACGGGGACATTTCTCTCGATGAGCCCGTGGTGAGCTTCCTGCCCAAGTTGAAGATCGAAGTCGCCGTACCGTCGGAACTGGTGGATGCGGTCATCGAGGCGATCGCCGCCGCCGCAAAGACCGGCAAGATCGGTGACGGCAAGATCTTTGTGCTGGATGTGGAGCGCGCACTGCGCATCCGCACCGGCGAAACCGATTCCCAGGCGCTGTGAGGAACCCAATGATGCGAACACTGCTTACCGCCGGCGCGATGCTGCTGGCCGTCCCTGCCTGGGCCCAGACCGCGGCGCCGGCGCTCGATGCCGGCAACACCGCGTGGATGCTGACGTCGACCGCGCTGGTGCTGCTGATGACCATCCCCGGCGTCGCCCTGTTCTACGCCGGCATGGTGCGCAAGAAGAACGTGCTGGCGACGATCATGCAGAGCTTCACGGTCTGCGCCCTGGTCGCGATCACCTGGATGGTGGCTGGCTACTCGCTCGCCTTCGGCAACGGCAACGCCTACATCGGCGACCTGTCCAAGTTCATGCTGAACGGCATCAACTGGAGCGGTCCCTTCATCCTCGGCGCCGGTATGGGTGGCGAGAGCGAAGTGGCGACGACCATCCCCGAGACGGTCTTCTTCATGTTCCAGATGACCTTCGCGATCATCACCGCGGCGCTGATCTTCGGCGCAGTGGCGGACCGCATGAAGTTCTCGGCCATGTGCCTCTTCATCGTGCCGTGGTCGCTGCTGGTCTACTCGCCCATCGCCCACGCGGTGTGGCACCCGGCGGGCCTCATCTGGGCCTGGGGCGCACTGGACTTTGCGGGTGGCACGGTCGTGCACATCAATGCCGGCGTCGCCGGGTTGGTCGCGGCCATCGTGCTGGGCAAGCGGGTAGGATACGGCAACGACAACATGTCGCCGTACAATCTTGGCCTGGCCATGATCGGTGCATCGATGTTGTGGGTTGGTTGGTTCGGCTTCAACGCCGGCTCGGCCCTGGCAGCCGACGCACGGGCCGGCATGGCCATGCTGGTGACCATGGTGGCCGCAGCGGCGGGCACGCTGGCCTGGCTGCTGGCCGAGGCAGTGACCAAGGGCAAGCCCTCGGCGCTGGGCGCGGTTTCGGGCGCGGTGGCCGGCCTGGTCGCCATCACCCCTGCTTCGGGTTGGGTTTTCCCCGGCCCGGCGCTGGTGATCGGCCTGGCGGCAGGCGTCATCTGCTTCTGGGCCTCGACCTCGCTGAAGAAGATGTTGGGCTATGACGACAGCCTGGACGCCTGGGGCGTGCATGGCGTGGGCGGCATCATTGGCGCGATGCTGACCGGCGTGTTCGCGGTGGGGACCCTCTACGTCACCGATGGCGACGCGACCAAGGCGCTGACGTATTCCGGTTGGCTGGCCGGCAACGGCGACATGCTGCTGATCCAAGCCAAGTCTGTGCTGGCGACATTGGCCTATTCCGCGGTGGCCACCTTCATCCTGCTGAAGATCGTCGATGTGATGGTCGGACTGCGCGTGTCGGAGGAAGAGGAGCGGGAAGGGCTGGACGTGACCCAGCATGGGGAACGGCTGGGCTGAGCACGATCTGTCGCGGTCGGTCGACCCTGTTCGGGTTCAGGCCCACCGCACGGGTTTTGCCGATCTTTGCGGCCGGGCGCGACATCCGCATGGAAGCCCGCGCCCAAGCGTGGTGACTTTAACAAGAGAATGGGGGCACTCATGATTCGCAAACTGCTACTGACCTTCGCCTTGGCCGCCGCGGTTCCGACGGCGACCGTGCTGACACCAGCCCCGGCCGCCGCGCAGATCGCGATCGCCGAGACCGGCCTGACCGTGAACGCCAGCGCCGGCATCGCATCCGACTATCTATTCCGCGGTATCAGCCAGACGCGGTCGCGTCTGGCGTACCAGGGGACCGCCGAGCTGAGCCACAGCAGCGGCGTCTATATTGGCGCCTTCATTTCGAATGTGCGCTTCGCGGGGACCGATGCTCGGCAGGAGATCGACCTCCTGGCCGGCTACCGCTTCGTGCTGGCCGACTTCAACTTCGACATCGGCGCGGTCTGGTACACCTATCCTGGCTTCAGCCGGCAGCCTGGGCAGTTCAACCTCAACTACGCCGAGGGCGTGCTGAAGGTGACGCGGGAGCTGGGCCCCGTGACGCTGATGGGCGGCATTTACGGGTCACCCAACTACTTCGGCTCCTCGGGTACCGGCATCTACCTGGAGGGCGGCGTGGACTGGCGGACGGGCTTTCAGGAGATCGTGCTGGGCGGCCGCGTCGGGCACCAGTTCATCGAGCGCAACCCGCGCTTCGGCACACCTGACTACACCTGGTGGGGCCTGACCGCATCGCGCGACTTTGCCATCAGCGGCGTTGGCACGGTCGCAGCCTCGGTCGGCTATTATCAGACGTCGATCAGCCGGCGGGATTGTGCGCCGCTGAACGGCCTTGGCCAGGACAT
>JANPIY010000460.1:0-4627 GCA_031425255.1 Planctomycetota bacterium | reverse complement strand
AATACAGGATGTCTGCATGATCGACGGACCCGCCTACCTCTTGGATCACCTGGGTGCCGGCGTCTGCACCGCGCTGCAGCAGTGGATGCCGGCTTTGGGGTTCAACCCGACCACCATCGCGGTCCGTGCGACGGCGAGCATGGTGTTGCTGATGATGTCGGGCCTCGCGGCGTGGGTGGTGCTCATCATCCTGGCCCGGCTGCTGAGTCTGGTTCCCTCGGCTTGGCGGGAGGCTGTACGCGCCGCGATGCCGTCGCTCCGGCTGATCGCGCTGGTGCTGGTGGTGGCGGTCAGCCTGGCGCCTTTCCTTTGGCAACCGCCGGTCGCCGACGCCACGTCGGACGCTGCGCCAGTGGCGACCGCCTCGCTCGCTGCACTCATCACTGTCTGGCTGACCACCGCCGTCGTCATCATCGCTCTCGGCAACCTGCTGTTCCGTCTGGTCCACGCCGTCGGCGAGGTGGCCAGGCGGCGCGCCGAACACACCACGTCAGCCTGGGATGACGTGCTGATCGAGGTCACGGTCCGCGTCCTGCTCGGCTTCATCATCCTCGGCACGGTGTATGTCGCGATCGCCGTCCTGGCCGATCATCCGGTGTTGACCGAGACCACCGCGCACCTGCTCGGACTCCTGGTCATCGCCTTGATCAGTTGGGCGATGATGAATCTGGTGCACCTCGTCGATCGTTTCCTGATGACCCGTTTCAACGCCAATTCGTCGGACAACCTGCGCGCGCGGCGCGTCGCGACGCAGGTGGTGGTGCTGCGACGGCTGGCGTACCTGGTCATCGCGATCTTCGCCATCTCCACCGCGCTGATGCAGTTCGAGGCCATCCGCCACGTCGGTGCCAGCATCCTGGCCTCGGCCGGGTTGGCCGGCGTGGTGCTGGGATTCGCCGCCCAGCGGACACTCGGCAACGTCCTGGCCGGGATCCAGATCGCCCTGACCCAGCCCTTGCGCATCGATGATTCGGTGCTGATCGAGAACGAGTTCGGCAAGGTCGAGGAGATCACCCTGACCTACGTGGTGGTCGGCTTGTGGGATCAGCGGCGGCTGATCGTGCCGCTCAGTCGCATCATCGAGAACTCCTTCCAGAACTGGACCCGTACCTCCACCGAGCTGCTCGGCACGGTCAGCCTGCGCTGCGCGTACACCGTGCCGGTGGCCGAGCTGCGCACCGAGGCGGAACGTTACCTCGATACCCACCGGCTGTGGGACCACCGGGCACGCGCCGTCCAGGTCACCGATTGCGACCACCGCACCATGGAGGTCCGGATCCTGGTGTCGGCCGCTTCAGCCGGGGCGCTGTTCGATCTGCGCTGCGAGGTGCGCGAGCACCTCCTGGTCTGGCTGCGCAGCGCACATCCCGATGCCCTGCCGCACGTGGTGCTCGCGCAGGTGGATGGCGATCAGCCGCCGATCGGCGAGCGGCGCCCTGGTGCGGACGCGCGGGTGGACGGCAACCACCAGCAGGTACCGGCGAACGCACCACTCTGACGATGATCACTGCGACTTCGGTGGTCGGCCAGACTCGATGAGAGTCGATGCCAGTCGCCGCTGAACCGTTCACGCGTTGCTGTCGACCTGCAGCGGCAACAGCGCGTTGAGAGTCGCCAAGGTGTCAGCCTGCGCTGCCGGCTTGTCCTGACGCCAGCGCGCCATGCGGGGAAAGCGCAGGGCGATGCCGGATTTATGGCGTGGTGACGCCTGGATGCCTTCGAAGGCCAGCTCGAACACCAGTTCGGGCTCGATCTGCCGCACCGGTCCGAATTTCTCGATGGTGTGCGTGCGCACGAAACGGTCGACCTCGCGAATCTCCTCCTGGGTCAGACCGGAATACGCCTTGGCGATCGGCACCAGCGCGCCGTCATGCCATACCGCGAAGGTGTAATCGGTGTAGAGACCGGCGCGCTGGCCGTGCCCGTACTGCGCATAGACCAGCACGGCATCGACGTGATAGGGGTCGAGCTTCCACTTCCACCAATCGCCGACCACACGACCGACGCGGTAGGGCGATGCCCGTCGTTTGAGCATCAGGCCTTCCACCGCGCGGGTCCGTGCCTCCTGCCGTGCCACCGCCAGCTCCGCCCAGGTGTCCGCCACCACCACCGGCGACAGCAGCAGGGCCGGATGGCCGGCCTCGGCGATCACCGCGGCGAGGGCGGTGCGCCGGTGATCGAGCGGCAGCTCGCGCTGATCGCTGCCAGCGAGTTCGAGGAGGTCATAGGCCATGAACACCAACGGCACCTCCTCCTGCATCTTGGCCGAGACATTGCGCCGGCCGAGACGGCGCTGCAACGCGCTGAAGGGGCGCGGTTGTTCACCCTGCCACGCGAGGATCTCGCCGTCGAGCACGGTGCCATCGGGCAACACCTTCGCCATGCGCGCGAGGTCGGGAAACTGATCGGTGACGAGCTCCTCGCCGCGCGACCAGATCGCGGTCTCATTGGCCCGGCTGATGACCTGGGCGCGAATGCCATCCCATTTCCACTCCGCCTGCCAGGCCGCGCGTTCACCGATGGTGTCCGGCGCGTCGGGGAGTGGATGCGCCAGGCAGAAAGGGTACGGACGCGCCGGGTCGACGGCATGGCCGCTGGTGCTGGCGATGAGGTTGGCGAAATCCGCAGCCGTCGGCTCCCATGCGCCGAGCAGGCGGTGCGCCACCATCGCAGGCGGCAGGCCGGCCACCTGCGCCAGCGCCCGCACCACCAGGCTCTTGCCGACGCCGACGCGGAATTCCCCGGTCAGCAGCTTGTGCCAGGGCAGGCGGGTGCGGGCGTCGAGCTCCGCCCAGGTCTGGGCGATGAGCAGGCGCCGTTCCGCCTCCGGCCGCCCGGCGAGTTTCAGCAGGCGCTCCTCGACCACGGTGTGAAGCGGCAGATCGAGCGGATGGCGCGGCTCGGGCAGGATCAGCGCCACGGTCTCGGCGAGATCGCCGACGCGGTCATGGCATTCCTCGACCAGCCAGGTGGGGAGGTTGGCGGATTCCGACGCCCAGGTCAGCAGCAGGCGACCGCTGACGGCACGCGGCGGGCGCTTTCCGCTGAGGAATCGCAAGCCCCAGGCGGCGTCCTCCGGCGGTGCCGAAGTGAAGTACGTCACCAGGGCCGCCACTTTGTCCGAGGTCCGCGTGCTGGCGTCGAGGTCGTAATATAATTGGGCGAAACGCTGCATGGATCACCCCGGCGCCACAGGCTGGTCGCGGCGACCGGCCGCATCGTCGTCATCAGCTGCCTCGACCGGCGCTGGGCCACCTTCGCCATCACCTTCAGGATCGAATTCGGTGGCCAACGCATCCGCCTGCCAGCCCTGCTCGCGCAACCAACGGATGAGGATCGGCACCTGGCCATGGGTGACCAGGATGCGGCTGGCACCGGTCGCACGGATGGCCTGGATGAGGCCGTCCCAGTCGGCGTGATCGGAGAGTACGAAGCCGCGGTCGAGATTGCGTCGCCGGCGATTGCCGCGTACCTGCATCCAGCCCGAGGCGAAGGCGGTTGAACAATCGCCGAAGCGTCGCAACCACACCGAATTGGCGGTCGACGGCGGCGCGATGACCAGGCCGGTGCCGCGGATCTCCTTGGCCTGCTCGCTGCCGGCCAGCTCCGGCAGGTTCACGCCGGCAGCACGGTAGGCCGGCATGAAACGCTGGACCGCGCCATGGCCGAGCAGCGGACCGATGCTGGTGTCGATGCCGGCGAGCAGGCGCTGCGCCTTACCCAGCGCGTAGGCGAAAAGCACGCTGGTGCGGCGCTGCTGCTGGTTCGCGCGCCACCACGCATTGACCTGTGCGAACACCACGCTGGCCGCTGGCCAACGATAGATCGGCAGGCCGAAGGTCGATTCGGTGATGAAGACGTGGCAGCGCACCGGCTCGAAGGGAGTGCAGGTTGGATCGGGGACGGTCTTGTAGTCGCCGCTGATCACCCACACCTCGCCCGCGCGTTCGATGCGCACCTGCGCCGAGCCGAGCAGGTGGCCGGCGGGGTGCAGCGAGATGCGGACCTTGCCGCAGGTGATCTCCTCGCCATAGACGAGGCCGGCGACCTCGGTCCCGACCCGCAGCGACACCAAGGGGACGCCGGGAGAGGCGGTCAGATACTTGCCGCAGCCGGGCCGGGCGTGATCGCCATGGGCATGCGTAATGATCGCCGAAGGCACAGCACCCCAGGGATCGATGTGGAAATCCCCGTCCGGACAGAACAGGCCGTCCGCGGTGGTGATCAGCAGCGGGTCCGGCATCGGCGCTCCAACGGGAAGGACGGCGTTGGTATTTGGCGAGCACGCACGATGCCAAGGCCACGCCGCCGATCGGAAGGTCGCACCCTCAGCTTCCACGACCTCGCCCGAGGTGCGGAGGAGGGATCGCAGCTGCCGTGTCGGCTTGCAGGCTGCGTCCACGGTCCCGAGCTCATCCGCGCTTTCTGCAATGTCCGCCCCTGACTGCTGATCGTTTCAGGATACCCGCATCAGTGGTCGCCACTTGGCATGCCCTCGGCTTGGTTGAGGTCGGCGCCGCTTCGGCGTCTCGTGACCACCCTGAAGGAGTTTCCCATGCATGCCCCACTCATGATCGGTTTCATGCTGAGTGCGCTCGTGGCCATGGCGGGTTGTACCAGCGACGAC
>JANPIY010000459.1:0-10284 GCA_031425255.1 Planctomycetota bacterium | reverse complement strand
GATCAGCTAGAAGCGGCCAAGCCGGCAAGGGACTCTGCGGTTTGAACTAATCGGACGCGGGGCCGCGGCCCTTGCGCGCCGGCTGTTCACGGACCTCGCCGATGATGCGGGCGCCGGCGATCATGGCGGGGAGCGTGGGAGCATGGATGGCGATGGCCGGTAGGCTGAGATCGCCCTGCTGCCTGCTCAAGAGTTTGACCCACGCACTGGTCGCGGCCTGGGCGAACCAGGCGCGATAGACGTTGTCGCGGTGATTCTCCAGCGCGGGATCACCGACGGCGAGGAGATCGCCACAAACCACCGGAACGTCGTTATCGAGGTCACGGCTGAGGAGGACGGTGCAATTGGCCGCGAACGGATGCTGTTCGCGCTGGCGCAGGTGATGCAGTGCCAGACCTCCGGCAAGCAGGTGCAGACCATCCATCACCGGCTGCCAGCCATCGGACCAAGCGTCGAGAGCGTCGTCGTCATCCTCGAACTGTCCGGCCCACGATCTCGGCACCGGTGGCAGGGCGAGGCGCTTCCTGACCTCGCGGCCGAATGCCGGCCCGAACCGTCCGGATGGTGGGACGCCGCCATCGACCAGACTGCCACAGGCCCAGCGCAGGAAATAACCGTCCTCGGCGAAACCCAGGACGAAGTCGCTGATTGCGGCAGGGTGGCTCCACCGTTCCGGCTGCCGCGGTGGAAAGACGCCGCCGAGGATCGCGTCCAGCGTCGTCAAACAGTCCAGGACCACCGCTTCGAATGGATGAGGCATGAACGCTCCCCGAGATGGGAGATGGTCATCGGGGCATCAGCGCGCGTGGCTAGGGCCCAACACCTCACTCATGCCACCGGCTACCGGCTACCCCGCGAAGCGCCTCGGTGGAGTGCCCCGCTCACTCTGCACCCGCCGGTGAAACCTGCGTGATCCTGAAGTCGGCGAAGCGCACCCAGCGCTGCGGTTCCTTGGCTCCTTGCATGGTGCCGATTCCGACCTGGACCGGCGCCTTGGGCAGCGCCGGGCAGGAGCCGACCATCACCCACTCCTTTGCGGTCACGCTTCGCTTCTGCGCTTCGTATCTGCCTCCGCGCGCGACGAGACGCAGCACGACCGCTTCCGCCTCGGCTGGCACCATGGCGACGATCTTCGGCTGATCCGCTTCTTCGCGCACGAAGTTGATCACGAGTTTCCCCACATAACGCTCCTGCATCAGCTTGACGTAATTCGCGTCGTCGAGGTGCCAGAGGACGCCGGCCTGCTCGTAAGCGGCTTGCGGATCGGCGGTGACGGTCACCTCGGCCGCCATTCCTTCGCGGAGGGTTGGAAGCGGGCGGAACAGCCAGCCGCGCACGTCCTTGGCGCCGGCCCAGAGATTCCCAGGCTCGCTACGCAGCTCCAGGCCACGGTGATCGATCCGCCATCCATCCGCCTGCTCCGCACGCCAGGTCCAACCCTTGGCGAGGGAATCGACCAGTGGATCGGCGACGAGATCATCCGCAGCCACCAGGCTCGCGAGAGCGGTGAGCAGGAGCAGGTGGAAAAGACGGCTCACGGGCGGGCAGGGGAAGAGAGGGGTTGTCATGATTCGACCTCGGGGGAGCGATGCGGGGTGCGGCGTGCGGGATGCGCGTGCGAAGTGCGGATCCGAAAGGCAGGCGCTCACCACGCCTTGGCGGGGGAGCGCGGCTGCGGTCATGGAGATGGCGAAACCGCCGCGGCTTCCTTGATGCAGGAGAGGCTGCTGGCACTCCGGATGAGTAGGCGATCTCCGGCGAGCGCGGGTGTGGCCAGACACGGCTCGCCGAGATCGTTCATGCCGACCACCTTGAAGTGCGGACCGGCTTCCACGACGAAGGTCACCCCCCGTTCGCTGAGGCAGAAGACGTGGCCGTTGCTGGCCCACGGCGAAGCGGTGAAGTTCGCGATCCCGTTGGAATTCAGCCGTTCCTTGCCATGGATTTCACGGCCCGTGGCCGCGTCGTAGCAGGCGAGGAAGCCCTGATCGAGGAGCACGTAGAGTCGGTCACGATAGACCAGCGGCGATGGGTTGTAGGGTGCCGCCTTCCGATCCAGCCAAGCGATATGCGGACCACTGGCATCGTCCCTCCCAGGCGTGAGATCGCCGCTGGCGCCTGGGCGGATCGCGTAGAGCGGTTTCAGCGCGTCACCGAAGTAACCGGAAGCGACATACAGCAACCCATTGGCGGCGAATGGCGTCGGGATGGTGATGCTCGACGCTCCCCGCAGCGACCACAGCTCATTCCCCTCGAGATCGTAGGAAACGATGCGCTCGGTGGCCGACACGATCAGTTCGCTGCGCTCTCCGCTTTCCCAGATGAAGGGCGTGCTCCAGTTGGTTTCTCGCGGGCGTTTCTTCCGCCAGAGTTCCTTCCCAGATTCCTTGTCGAATGCCGCAACAAAGGAATCGTCCTCGTTGTCATTGACGAGATAGATGCGGGTTCCGTGCAGCACGGGAGATGCACCGCTTCCCCAGTCGTGGCGCGTCCGCTGTCCACCCACCGGCGCCACCCACTGTGGCGCACCGGTGGCGGCATCGAACGCGAAGAGCCCCACGGCGCCAAACCAGGCATAGACGCGTTTCCCATCGGTGACCGGAGTCGCCGAGGCATGGCTGTTCTTCAGGTGGATGGCCTTGGTGTCGCCCGCCTTGGCTTCCTGCTTCCAGAGCTGCCGGCCGCTGTCCAGGTCCAGGCACAGCACCTGCCAGCGTAGCCCATCCCCAGCGCGGGATTTCCCCAGATAGAAGCCCAACTCGGGCGATTCCTCGGTTCCTTCGCGCAGTGCCGTGGTGACGAACACCCGCGACCCCGAGACGATGGGCGACGACCAGCCGAGACCCGGGATGGCGGTCTTCCATGCGACATTCTTCGTGGCGCTCCAGGTCTTGGGGAGACCGCTGGCATCACTCACCCCACGTGCTCCGGGGCCGCGGAACTGCGGCCACTCCGCAGCGTGGCCCTCAAAACCCAGCAACCCGAGCCACAAGGTGAGAAGCACGGAGGAAGAGTTCAGGCGCTGCATACATCCAGCCTCTCCTCCCACTCACCCTGGTCTTGGATGTTCCTGCTCGTCCTGGGGGACGTTCTTGCTGCGCCCCTGAAAGCGGAGGGGCGTCACGCCGACGTGTCGGCGGAAATGCCGGCACAGATGCGACTGGTCGTAGAAGCCGACCTGCGCCGCGATCATGGCCAGGGGCTGGTCGAACGGCTTCCGCTGCAACAGCTCTCGCGCCCGCTCCACCCGTAGCCGGATGAGATACTGGTGGGGCGCGAGCCCGGTGTCTTTCCGGAAACTCCTGGCGAAGTGGAACGGGCTGAGTCCCGCCAGGCGTGCAAGATCGGCAACGGTGATGTTCTCCGCGAGGTGGGCGCGCAGAAAATCAGCGATGCGCCGCAATGCCCCTGGGGGAAGTCCATGTGTTGTCGACGGGCGCGAAGCGGTGACCGCGTAGTGCCGCAGCAGGTGGATCGCCAGCACCTGGGCGAGCGACTCGGCGTACACGCGACCTCCTGGGCCCGCCTGCACCACTTCGTCCAGGAGCCGTGCCGCGATCCACTCCAGATGCGGATCACGGATGTCCGCTCGTGGGACGAGCTCCACGCTCGCCGGATCGAGGTCACAGGATTCGAGCGCGACTCTTTGCACAAACTCCGGGCGCAAGCCCACGATCGTGCTGCTTCCTTCCTGATCCTTCCATCGCCACCGACACGGTACCCGCGCGGGCAGGACCGTGATGCTCCCGCGCTGGAAGGAATGGCATCTCATCCCCGTGCCGATCGCCTGCCAGGCCTTGCTGCCATTGCTGGTGCGACAGATCAGGGCGTGCTCGATCACCCCCCCTGGGTAGACGATATCGTCTGAAGGGTGGTGCCTACGCTCCTCCACCATGAGGTCGCTCCAGCCCAGGCTCTTGCTCGAGTGGCGGGTGGTTTCCG
This sequence comes from Planctomycetota bacterium, assembly GCA_031425255.1. Classification (GTDB taxonomy): domain Bacteria; phylum Planctomycetota; class UBA11346; order UBA11346; family UBA11346; genus BOG-1363. The sequence goes on along the minus strand of JANPIY010000459.1, from coordinate 6,342 downwards.
GCCGCACGGAGCCCATGGCTGCGGGCGCAGCCGTCAACGGCGGTGAAAGGTGCTGAGAGCGCGCCTGGGACATGCGACTAGGACGGTGGCCGGGTGAGCAGAGAAGTCAAAACAACGCGCACCGACCCTTACATGCTGTGAGCTCCTGAATAAGAATCGGCCGCAGAGACGCAGAAACGCAGAGGAGAGGAGAGGGAAAGCAGAGTCTTTTCACCTCTGCGCCTCTGCGCCTCTGCGGCCAAATATCATAGCTTAACAGCATCGGCCGACCCTGCTCCCACCGGCGTCACCCGGCGGCGACGGCGTCCGTGAAGGCGAAGGAGAACGAACCGTCCTCCGCCAAACCCACCTCGATGCGTCTGGGCAGGCCGCCTTCGTCGCCCATGCGCGCGAGGATCTCCTCCGACATGCGCGGCAGCATGCTGCCGCTGATGATGTGGTCGATGTTGCGCGCTCCGGCCTCGACCTCGGTGCAGCGATCGACGATCGCCTCGATGGCGGCGGCGGTGATGCCGAACTGCATCTTGTGGCTGGTCTCCAAGCGCTCGGCGAGGCGATTGAGCTTGAGCAGGGTGATGTCGCGCAGGGCTTCGGCAGAGATGTTGAAGAACGGCACGATGGTCATGCGGGCGAGCAGCGCCGGTTTGAAGTGCCGGCTGAGCGCCGGGCGGATCAGCGTCACCAGCTCATCGATGTTCGGCGTCTTGGTATTGGTGCAGTACTCGGTGATGAGGTCGGTAGCGAGGTTCGAGGTCAGGAACATGCAGGTGTTCTTGAAGTCGATGGTGCGGCCCTCGCCGTCGCTGAGCGTGCCCTTGTCGAAGACCTGGTAGAACAGGTTCATCACGTCGAGGTCGGCCTTCTCCACCTCATCCAGCAGCACCACGCTGTAGGGACGCTGGCGCACCGCTTCGGTCAGCACGCCGCCCTCGCCATATCCGACATACCCAGGGGGCGAACCGACCAGGCGCGAGACCGTGTGCTTCTCCTGAAACTCGCTCATGTTGATCGCGGTCATGAAACGCTCGCCGCCGAACAGCTGGTCGGCGATGGCGGTGGCGGTCTCGGTCTTGCCGACGCCCGACGGGCCGACAAAGAGGAAGATGCCCATCGGCTGTCCTGGACTCTTCAGCCCGGCCTTGGCGGAGCGGATGCCCTTGGCCACGACGTCCATCACATGGTCCTGGCCCTTGATGCGGCGTTTCAGCAGCGACTCGAGCTTGAGCAGGGTCTTGGCCTCGTCCTTGACCATGCTGCCCACGGGCACGCCGGTCCAGTCGGCGACCACCCGCGCGATGACGTCGCGGTTGACCTCGACGTGGATCAGCGGATCGCCGCCCTGGACCGCGATCAAGGCGTCGCTGGCGGCCTTGAGCACGGCTTTGAGCGTGGCCACCTCGTCGGCCGGAGCCTTTTCATTGGCGTTCAGTTTGGTGCGCGCCGCGACCACCGCGTCGGCGTGCGTCTTCTCGGTCTTCCAGCGTTCGCCCAGGCTGGTGGTGCGTTCCCTGCACTTGGTGAGCTCCAGGTCGAGCTCGGCGCGGCTCTCGCTGACGTCGGCGCCGGCGGCGTCCTCGCGGCGCAGCGCATCGAGCGTGCGCTCGATGTCCTGGATGCGGCGCTCGGCGTCTTGCAACGCGGCGGGTTTGGCGCTCATCGCCACCTTCACGCGCGCGGCAGCGGTGTCGATCAGATCGATGCCCTTGTCGGGGTGCTGGCGGCCGGCGATGTAACGGCTGCCCATCTCCGCGGCGGCGATCAGCGCCTCGTCACGGATGACCACGCCGTGCGCCTTCTCGTAGTTGGCGCGCAGGCCGCGCAGCATGGTGGTGGTGACCTCGACGCCGGGTTCATCGAGTTTGACCACCTGGAAACGACGGGCGAGGGCGGCGTCGCGTTCGAAGTATTTCTTGTACTCGGCCCAGGTGGTGGCGGCGATGGTCTTCAGCTCGCCGCGCGCCAGTTCGGGCTTCATCATGTTGGCCGCATCGCCGGTGCCGGCCGCACCGCCGGCGCCGATCAGGGTGTGGGCCTCGTCGATGAAGAGGATGATCGGCTTGGGCGAGGCCTTGATCTCGTCGAGCACGCCTTTGAGGCGGTTCTCGAATTCACCTTTGACGCTGGCGCCGGCCTGCAGCAGACCGAGGTCGAGGCCGATGATGTCGACGCCCTTGAGGCTGTCCGGCACGTCGCCTTCCATGACGCGCAGCGCGAGGCCTTCGACCACCGCGGTCTTGCCGACGCCGGGCTCACCGACGCAGATCGGGTTGTTTTTGCGCCGACGCGCCAGGATGTCGACGATCTGGCGGATCTCGTTGTCGCGGCCGAACACCGGGTCGATCTTCCCATCGCGCGCGCGCTTGGTGAAGTTGACGCAGAACCGTTCGATCGCGCCGCCACCCGCCGGTCCCGCCGCACCCTTGCCGGTCTTGGGCGCCGAGGCGCTGGCGAAGGAGGTCTGCTCCTTGGAATCGATGACCAGTGCGTCGAGCCGCTTGCGCAGTTCCACCTCATCGACCACCGCCAGCAACTGGTGCCAGTCGCCGCCCGCCAGGCGTTCAGACTTCTCCAGCAGGGCGATCAGCAGCACGCCGCTACGGATATCGGCATGGCCGAAGGTCAACGAGGCCACCAGCCAGGCGGCCTCGAACCATTCGACCAGGCGCGGACTGAAGACCGGGCGACCGGTGTTGCCGTTCTTGAATCCCTCGAGCTCCGAGGCCAACGCCTTGACCAGCCTGGGCACCTCGACGCCATAATGTTTGCACAGGATCGGCAGGTCGCCGTTGGCATCGTCGAGCAGCACCGCCACCAGGTGCTCGACGGTGATCTCGTAATGCTGACGCGACATCGCCTGCCCGGCGGCGGTGTTGAGCGCGGCCTTGCAGGCGGCATTGAGGCGTTCGATGAGGGGCTTGATATCGGTCATGGGATCATCCTGGATGGGTATCGCTGAAATGGATTAAGAGAGGACGGCCGAGAGATATTTGCCACAGAGCTCACAGAGCGCACCGAGGAGGGCATGGCTCCGCTCTGTGCGCTCTGTGGGCTCTGTGGCAAATCGCGGCTCGCTTGCTGTAAACTCATGCGTCAGGCCGCCTCGGGGCTGATCACCGAGGTGACCAGGTGGATGGCGTCGGGATCGTCCGCGCCGTCGCCGAGGCGGACGTTGAGGCCCAGCAGGTGGGTCGGCTCGCCCAGGCGCACCGAGGAGAAACCATCGCCGTCATCGCCGGCGGCCCGGCCGACGCGCACGGCGATGGCGATCTCGCAGTCGAGGCCGTCCTGGTTGAAGACCGCGATCAGCGCTTCGAGTTCCTGGCGGCGGCTCGCGCCGGGCAGGAGGTCGCGGAAGGTGCGGTAGTCGACCGGCCCGAGCGCGACGCGGAAGGTGGTCGAGCGGTTGCAGACGTCCTCGCCGAGCCAGAAGTCGGTACCCAAGGACACCCCCTGCATGCCGAGCCGCGAACGTTGATCCGGCGGGATCGGCGTCCACACCGCGATGCACGGTTCGACGTCGATGGGAATGCCGGGGAAGAAACGCCGCAGGCAGGTCTGCAGGCCGATGGCGGAACGCGGATGCTGGGTCAGCAGTTCGGCGAAGCGGATGAGCTGGAGGTTGACGAGGTGGCCGTGACAGGCCGCTGGCAGCCGGTCGAGGCCGAGCAGCAGCAGCAGGCGCCTGGTGTACGCCCCCTGCGGTCCCGCCATGTCGCCATCGGCGCAGCGGTACTTCTGCCAGGCGCGATAGAACAGCGAGAGCAGGCGATGATTGAAGAGGTCGAGGAACTGGCGTTGGAGCGGGTTGGCCTCCTCCAGCGCGAGCAGGTCCTCGGTGATGTACGACGGCAGCGGCGAGGACACGCCGTAGATGCCCAGGAAGTTCGCCACCAGTTCGTAGCGTGGCGGCTGCCCAGGCGCTGCCGGCAGCTGGTCGATGCTGTTGATGTCGCCAGTGGGGAAACCGAAGCCCAGGTGCGGACGCAGGCGCAGGCGTTCCTCGGCCACCGGTCCGAGATGGCCGATGCGGGCGTGACCGCTGAGGGAGGATTCGAGCTGACGCACGGCCTGGAAGAAACCGAACTGCCGCCCCCGCGCGAGCAGCGGCCCCAGGCGATGATGATCGTCGTGGTCGAGCATCACAGCAGCTGCCGCTGTCCGATGCGGGCCGGCCAGGTGAACACCTCGCCATAACGCGTGCCGCGGACGCTGAGGCGTTTGAAGGCGTTGAGGCTGACGAATTGGCCGAACAGCTCATCCAGCACCGAGCCGAAGAGGTAGAGGTCACCGGTGGAGGTGAAATGGTCCTCGTCGAGACCCACCTCGACCGCCACGCCGGTGATCATCGCGCCGTCGAACAGGCGTTTCTCACGCTTGGTGGTGACCGCGCGGATGCCTTCCAGGAGGCGGGCGAAAGCCTGGTTCTCCTTGCGATTGTGCCGCGCGGCGAAGTGGTAGGTGGCGAGCAGGCCGCGCAGGGCCTCGACGCTGGCCAGGCTGGCGAGGTTGACGTTGAGGTGCCCGAGCAGACGCCAGTGCAGGTCGCCTCCCAGCGGCGCCGGGATCGGTGCGCTGGGTTTGGTCAGGTTGCGCACCTTGAGACTGGTCGGCACGCCTGGACCGATGGTACCGACGTCACCGACCCCCAGGGCCTCGACCAGGTTGGCGTTGGTGCAGCGCAACCCGAGCGACAGCGTCATCGCCGCCGCTGGAACCGCGGTCGTCGGTGTGCTGACACCGGTCTGCACCAACGACACGAAATGATCGGTCAGACGACCACCGAGCGCCGAGCGCGGCCGTACGGCGTAGAAGTCCTGCGTCAGGCCCATGCGCGCGGCGTAATGGAACAACGGCTGGAAGATCCGCTCGGCGTCGCCCGCCGCACCGATGCCGGCCACGCGCGTGACGTCATAGATGTCGAAGTGCGTGCGCTCGCGTCCGACCGGCCGGATGCGGTACTCCACCGACTCGTTATCGATGCGGATGGGATCGGCATCGTGATCGAAGCGGTTGAGCGCCGGCACGCAATTCAGCAGCAGGTTCTCCGGCGTCGGCGTCGGCATGCCTTCCGGGAGACGGTCGAGCACCGCGACCAGGCTGATGTGGGCGACACCCGCCAGCAGCGGCACCTGTTCCAGGCCATTGATCTCCAGGGTCAGGAACTTCTCCGGAAAGGCGAAGAACTCGTGCAGCACATTGAAGCCGCGATAGCCGCTTGCCTCGTCGGCCAACACCGCCTCCTCGGCGGCGAAGCCGGCGATGCGCACGCTGCCGGCCGGCAGGACGTAGCGCTTGACCGGGCCGTTCGCCGGACTGCCGGGTTCGACCTCGACCGCGAGCTCCTTGAGGTAGGCGCCGAAACACGCCAGCAGTTGGCGCGCCACCATCTCGTCACCACCGAGATGGAAACGCAGCTGCTTCAATCCAAGGCGGGCGATGCTGGTGCCCTGCAGCAGGCCCAGGCGAATGATCAGGCGCGGCGGTGCCTCGTTGCGCAGCGCCACCGATTCGACCTTGAGCGGCACCACCTCGCAGGCCGCCGTGGTCGAGAAACGGCAGCGCGTGCCATCGACCAGCACCGAGTCGACCATGGCGCCGCGCGGCACGCGGGTGAGTTCGTTGAAGGCCTTGGCCAACGGCTGGAACTGCAGGATGGTCAGCGACGGCACCGGCCGCAGCAGATGCGGCATCATCGCTTCGAGCAGGGCGACGGTGAACTCCGGCAGTTCGTCGTCGAGTTTCTCGCGGATGCGGGCGGTGAGGAAGGCGAAGCCTTCGAGCAGGCGTTCGACCGAGGGATCGCTGCCGGCCTCCAGCAGCAGCGGTGCGATCTCGGGATGCTGCTCAGCGAACTCGCGGCCCATCTCGCGCAGGTAGCGCAGCTCGTCCTGGTAATACCGCGCGTTCATGAAGTGGCTCCGAACGCTCGCCGTCCGGCTACGACCCGCGGAGGGGAATGGACCTCCACCGCCAAGACGCAAAGACGCAGAGGAACACCGGGGCTCGGTACTCGCATGGCAGAAAATGCGTCGTGATCGGGATCGCCATCACCCTCAGGTGATGTCCTTTGCGTCCTTTGCGGCTTGGCGGTGAAAATTTCCGCTCCTGCATCTTCCAAAAAGCGGACCATGAGCGTCAGACTCCGCTGCGGCAGGTGACCGCGCCGGACTGGCCCATGCTGGTCTCGAAACGGACCACCTCGTCGAAACCCTTCTGGCGGGCGGTGATGCGGAAACGCAGTTGCAGGCGTTCGCTGTCGATCGGCAGCGGTACCACGCGCACGTGGGTCAGCCGCGGCTCGTATTTTTCCAGGCAGCGTTCGATCGCCCGCTGCAGATCGGC
>JANPIY010000458.1:0-33112 GCA_031425255.1 Planctomycetota bacterium | reverse complement strand
CTCGATCGCGATGGCGGGGGTGGCAAGTCGGTTCGCCAGCAATCCGAGGGCGGCAGCCAGGTTGGTCGCAGTGGTGGTGAGGGTGAACTCGCTGCGCGCCACCTGCGTGGCGCTGCCCCCGCGATCCCCCAAGCGGGTAAGGGCCTCACGGGCCTGGCCCGCATTCAAGGCGCCAGTACCCGCCGACCCCACCAGGCGCTGGGTCAGCAGGCTCAGGCCGCTGCCGAGATGTTCTCCCTCGTGGACCGGTCCGGCGCGGACGGCGACGCGTACTTCCACTGCCTGGGTCGTGTGCTGTTCGGCGAGAATGACCGTCAAGCCGGACGGGAGCACGACGCGGTCGATGCTCTCGGCATGCGCACAGACGATGCACAACCACAGGATAGCCGTGCGAAATGCGAAATGCGACGTGCGACGTGCGGAAACACGGATCACCGTGCCTATGGCGGTCCAAGGCTTGATGCGGGTGACCTGTCCCATGCCGGCGAAATTACCCGGCTACGCACGGTCGCAAGGTCGCGCGACGCATTCCGACCCGCGCCAGTGCCGCACGCGTCGGCGACGATGGGAACTTCGCACCAGCGAGGCGCGAGGCCGAGCGACCGCACTTCGCACGACTGTCCAGCCAGCCAGCTGCCCGACCGCTCAGTTCAATCCGGCCAACCGCAGGACATCGAGGCCGATGACGTAGATCATCAGCGCACCGACCATGACCAGCCCGAGCCACATCGCGATGTTGCGCGCCCACGCCGCCAGTGGTCGGCCGGTTGCCGTCTCGATGGCGAGGAACATCAGCTGGCCGCCGTCGGTGATGGGAATCGGCAGCAGGTTGATGAGGAACAGGTTGAGCCCGATCAACGCCATTAGTTCCAGATACTTCACGAAACCGAAGCGCTCGACGCTGCCTTTGAGCATGCTGAAGATGCCGATGGGGCCGGTCAGCGACTTGTTGGGATCGAGGCCACCGTCCTTGGTCGACTGGAAGAACTTCGGGATGATCTGCAGGGTCTTCACCACCATCGTATACGCCGCGTCATTGGCGATCGAGAAGGCCTCGGTCCACGACTCCAGGCGGTAGGTGGTCATCGCCACCGGATCCAGCAGCAGCGCCACTCCTGGGTCGCGCGGCTTGATCGTCACCGAACGCGCATCACCGGCACCACGCATGAGCTCGACCGCCGCGCCATCGGCGGTCGGGACGATGCCAGTGATCCAATCACCGGGCTTCACGCCGGCGCAGAGCGCCGACCAGCCGGCCTCGCTGAGCGCGCCCGAGGGCGGTTGCGACATGGCGATGCCATCACGGGTGGTGAAGCTCAGCACCGCCCCATCCACCGCCGTCACGCGTTTGCCGCGCAGCACCGAGGACAGGCTGGGAACACCGACCGAGCCGAAGAGGCGGGCGAGCCGGCTCGGCGGAACCTCGCGCCGCCCGGAGACGCCGTCGTCCTTGCTCAACGGGATGAGCACGCGTTGACCGCCTGAGACTACGGCCGCCTCGATCGGCTTGAGCACCTGATCGGGCAATGACAGGTCGATGATCGCATCCCCAGGGACGAGCCCGGCTGCGGCCAGGGGTGACGGCTTGCCATCGAATGCCAGTGGCAGCACCGGTAGGTAACCGCTGACGAATTCCGGTCCCACGCCGATCAGCTGGCGGCCATTGACGTCACGCCCCCGCACCACGACATCGAGCTCCTGACCATCACGCCAGACCCGTACGGTGAAAGCGCGTCCGTTATTGAGCGCATCGCGGCTGGCTGCGAGGAAGCGCAGTTTGCCGGCCACTGGTTTGCCCTCGACGGTGACGATGACGTCGCCGGTCCTCAGGCTGGCGGGATCGCCACCCTCGATGACGTTCTCGATGCGCACCGGAAAACCGGCGGCCATGCTGGCGTCGAAGGCCTCGCCACCATACGGCAGCTCGATCGTGCGTTCGTGCTCATCGCGCAGGGTCAGGGCCACGGTGGTGCCGGCGTAGGGTTGCAGCAGATCGCGCAGGGTCTGGCCGGTGGCGTTCGCCGGCAGGGGCTTGCCCGCGATGGCGGTGATGCGTTCACCGACCTGGGGAGCGTCCTCGGTCAGGGGTTTCTCGTTGTAGGCTTCGGCCAGGAAGATGGCCATGCCTTCCATCTGTTTGAAACCGTAGGTCATGCGGCCCTGGTCGTAGTCAGGGACCGCGGCCACACCGGGACCTTCGGTCGGCAGCCGGATGACCTGGGCGGCACCGGCCGCATCACGCCGCTCCACCGTCATGACCAGGGGCTTGCCGCCGCTGGTGATGATCGCCATCTGGATGGTGTCGAACTCGCGCATCTTCTCACCATTGATGGTGAGGATGCGGTCGCCGGCCTTCAAGCCGAGTCGCGCCGCCGGACTGGGCTGGGCCTGGCCATGTTCATTGCGGATCTCGCTGATCACCGAACCGACCACCGGTTCAATGGTCTGTTTGCCGTACCACGCGATGCCGATCAGGATGAGGTAGCTGCTGATGAGGTTGAACAGTACGCCACCGAGCAGGATCAGCGCCTGCCACCAGGGTGACTTCGCCAGATAGCTGCGTGGATCGGTCTTGGCTTCGCCGCCGCCTTCGCTCGGGAGATCCTCCTGGCCGAGCATCTTGACGTAGCCGCCAAGGGGGAGGAGCGACAGGGCGTATTCGGTCTCGCCGATCCGGCGACGCAGGAGTACCGGACCAAAACCGATGGAGAACCGGTCGACGCGGACCCCTGCCCATTTGGCGAAGAGGAAGTGTCCGAGCTCGTGGATGAAGATCACGAAGCCGAAACCGAGGGCCGCCAGGATCCAGAACCACACCGTGCCGAGGAACACCATGAACACTCCTTGTTCGCTCGCGCGAAGGGGGGCAGAGCCTTGGGCACGAACGACGGCAGTCCAGGGGCATCCGGGGAGGTGCGACAGATCGCCATGGTCCGGGGTCCCGAGGCCGGGGTCTGAACGCGGGCATCCTTCACCTCTGGGTCGACCGGTTCGGGTACGACCACCATGCGATCACGAAACTCCGGACCCGGACCCCGGACGTGCGGGCCACCGCCCCCAGTGGCTGGCCGATTTCCGGGTGCGCCATACCATCCGCGCCCCCCGCACGAGGTTTCCATGCTCAGCACCGCCGGCATCACGATGAACTTTGGACAGAAGGTGCTGTTCGAGAACGTCAGCCTGAAGTTCGTTCCAGGCAACAGTTACGGCCTGATCGGCGCCAACGGCACCGGTAAATCGACCTTCCTGAAGATCCTCACCGGCGAGCTCGAACCGGCCACCGGCCAGGTCATCCTCGAACACGGCAAACGCATGGGCTGGCTGAAGCAGGACATCACCGGCCATGAAGAGAGCCGGGTACTCGACGTGGTCCTGCAGGGCCACCCGGTGATCTGGAAGATCCAGGCGGAGATGGACGCGCTGACCAATAAGGGAGACTTCACCAACGCCGACGGCGATCGTCTGGGTGAGTTGCAGGAGCAGTTCCAGAATCTCGACGGCTATTCGCAGGAGACCCTCGCCGCCGAGGTGCTGACCGACCTGGGGGTGCCGCCGGCGGTGCACCACAAGCAGATGAAGGAGATCGACACCGCGCAGAAGGTGCGCGTGCTGCTGGCGCAGGCGGTGTTCTCAAAACCCGACGTGCTGCTGCTCGACGAACCGACCAACAACCTCGACATCCCCGCGATGGTGTGGCTGGAGAAATTCCTCGCCGACTGCGAAGGCGTGATCATCGTCGTCAGCCACGATCGTCACTTCCTCAACCGCGTGTGCACCCACACCTGCGATGTGGATTACAAGACCATCCGCATCTTCGGCGGCAGCTACGACGTCTATCAGGCGCAGGAGCAGCTCGCCCGCGCCCAGCGCAGCAAAGAGGTCGGCCGCGTCGAGCGTCAGGTGGCCAAGCTCAAGCTCTTCGTCGAACGCTTCAAATCCAACGCCGCGCGCAGCAAACAGGCCACCAGCCGTGAGAAGCAGATCGCCGCGTTGTCGGGTCAGAAGGTGATGCCATCATCGCGGGTCTCACCGCGGTTGTTCTTCAAGATGTCCAAACCGAGCGGCCAGAACGTCATCGAGACCGAAAATCTCCATTTCGGCCATCCTGGTGCCGATCAGCTGATCACCGCCTTCACCACCCGCATCGACCGTGGCGACCGCCTGGCCATCGTCGGCCGCAACGGCATCGGTAAGACCACGCTGGTGCGCCTGCTGCTTGGCGAGCTCGAGCCGAGCAAAGGCAAGGTCACCTGGGGCGCCACGACCACGCGCGCCTACTTCCCGCAGGAAGGCACCGGCCTCTTCCCCGACAAGGAAGCCAGCATCATGGACTGGATCAAGACCCACACCGACAACCAGGACATCAACAACATGCGCTCGATGCTCGGGCGCATGCTGTTCAGCGGCGACGATGTGAAGAAGCACGTCGGCATCCTCTCCGGTGGCGAGAAGGTCCGCTGCCTGCTGTCGATGGTGATGCTGCAGGAAGCCAACGTCCTGGTGCTGGACGAACCGACCAGCCACCTCGACATGGAATCGATCGAGGCTCTGCAGGAGGCGCTCGAGGAATACCAGGGCACCCTGGTGGTGGTCAGCCATGACCGCGAATTCATCGACAGCGTCGCGACCCGCGTGATCGTCATGGAAGATACCCCCCAGGGCCGCCCAAAGCTGACCGACTGGAAGGGCAATTACCGCGACTACCGCTTGGCGCGGGAGATGGAATAAGCGCCTCTGCGGCGTTTCGCCTGGGTCCCTATTTGAAATAGGGCAGCGCCTTATTTCACTTCGCGTCCTGGGGCTTGTTGAGCACGTCGTTCTTGACGCTCAGGGCGATCACGACGACGCGATCGATCAGTTCCTGCTTCACCTTGAAGTCTTTCAGCGTCGCCACCAGGTTCTCTGCCACGGCATTGAAATCAGCTTCGGTCAGCGCGAGGTCGGCGTGCGCCTTGCGCATGTTCTTGCCCGTCCACGGTACCGGACCGCCGAACGCGGCGGCAAGAAAGGCCTTCTGACGCTTGGACTGCTTGTCCATGTTCACTTCGGCGAAGTGGTGCTTGATGCGGTCGTCGGCCAGAACCTTCACATAGAAGGCATCGATCACGGCATTGAGCGCGGCCTGACCGCCGAGCTTCTGGTAGAGGCTGTCTTCCCGCGCCTGGTTGAATGTGGTGCGGCTGGCGTCGTCCGCAAAAGCGTAGGTCCTGCCCTCGTAGGCCACGGTGATCTTGGGATCGATCGGTTTGCCGCTGATTGGGCACACCGTATTGATTTCGGTCGTCGGAGTCGCGCCGGCCTCTTCCGCCCAGCCGGCTGAACTGGACAGGGCGAGCGCGAGGCAGAGAGCGGTGAACAAGGCGAGGAAGTGTTTCATGGCATTCTCTGATGGTGTAGAAGTGACGTGCTGCGATATGCGCCCGTCGACCATCTCTGTGAGGTGACCGCTGCGTACGGCATTCCCCGCAACCCTCGGGGGCGAGAAATCCTGCGTCCTCAATGTACGTCGCCTCGAGACCCAGCATTGCCGCGGTTGAGGTATGCGGCTGGCGCCCGCCCGAGACATCCGCATCGGCAAGCTCATCCGCGGGATGGCACAGCCGTCACCGCAGTCAGCGGCGTGGCGTCCGCTTGGCGGAATACCCCTGCCCGCCTTCATGAAGCCGGAATCCAATCCGTCCGGCATTGGTATCCGCGCCCTGGTCGAGCAGGCGGCGCAAAGTCTCGAAAATCACGCGGAGGTGTTTCTCGGTCGCTGAGCTCTGCTCCCGGAGATCGAGTTCCAGCGCATCCAGGCGCGCCACCACGTCGCTGCCTTCGGCCAGGTTTCGGCGCATGCGGACGAAGGCGCGCATGATCGCCAGATGGACGGCGATGGCACGGGGACTGTTGAGGACGCCGGACAACATGGCCACGCCCTCCTGGGTGAAGGCCCATGGCAGATGCCTGCGACCACCTCGTCCCGTGACGGTCTTTGAGGTCACAGATTGTGACCTCAAAGCAGCCATCTCCTGGTTCGTGAGGCGGAAGCGGAAGTCGGCCGGGAAGCGTTTGGCGTTACGTTTCACCGCTTGGTTGAAAGCTTTGGTGGAGACGCCATAGAGTCCTGCCAGATCGACATCGAGCAGCACGCGCCCTCCACGCAAGGTGAGGATGTGGTCGTCCAGATGGGTTGCTGGTGAACGTGGCATGACGTCAGTCTGAGATCAGCAGACCTCGCGGCAACCCTGCTCCTTCCGCGCCGTCTGGGTTTTCCATGGCCCGGTGCGCCGCCATCAGGCAGGTTGGCGGCACCGGATCTTCCCCGCGGATGACCACCTGCCTGCTTCCCTTCGCCACCCCCGTCTTGCCATCCGCGCGCCCACCCTAGCATTCGCGCCCCATGTCGATGGTCGCCAAACTGCTGTCATTCGGTGTCGCCCGGAGCCTTGCGGCCCTGCTGGCGGTGTTGTTGTCGGCGGTCGGTGGTGGTCGCTTGGGGGTCGAGCAGCTGACGCCGGAACTGGCGGACGAGGAACGTTCTCCGGTGACCTGCCCGGTCGACCTCACCAGCATGCCCGCCGGACAGGCGCTGGTCCAGGCGCGCTCCCACCGCTCACGGGCGGCCTATGGCCTGATGGTAGCCGTGGTGGTCCTCAACGGCCTGCCGGGTGATCATCTGGCGGCACCGAGCCACCTGATCGGCTCGGCCGGCGGACCTCGCGCACCCTGCGCCTAGTTCCTGGGCTGGCGTCGACGTTACGGTCATCGACCGCGTTGTGCACGTCGCCTCAGCGGCCGCTTCCTCCTCCCTCCCCCTGAAACCTCACAGTCAACACTGGCGGCAGCACCGCCGGTGTCAGAACGGAAATCATCCATGTCCCGTTTCATCCCCGTGCTCTCACTGCTGATCATCGCCTCCACTGCCATCGCCGGTGATGGCGGCCCAGCCCCGGCCTCCGCTCCCCTGCCCCCGGGCGGGGCTCCCCCTGGAACCGGTTCTGGCGATCCCTTGGGTGGCTCGCTGACCTTCATCATGATCGGCGGCATGATCCTGTTCATGTGGCTGCTGGTCATCCGCCCGCAGCGCAAGGAAGAGAAACGCCGCAAAGCCCTGATCGATTCGATGAAACCCGGTCACCAGGTCGTCACCATCGGCGGCGTGCATGGCGAGGTGGTGTCGGTGGGTGAGCTCACCGTCGAGGTGAGCGTGACCAAGGGCGACAAGCCCGTGGTCATGACCTTCAACCGCGGTGCCATCGCCACCAATGTCACGCTGCTGAATGAAGCCAAGCCTGGCGCCAAGTAAGCGTTCCGACCTGCACCTCCTTATTTGACCAACGGAATCAACCCATGCTGCGCCGCTTGATCGTATTCGCCATCGTCATGCTCACCGCCTTTGGCCTGATGTTCATCCAGAACAAGGTCCTGGTCGGCGACCAGGAGTTGCAGCCGTTGATGCAGCTCCTGCCGGCGCCTGCCGGCGCGTCCAGCGAGGAGCGGGTGTACAAGATCACCTTCACCGATCTGGGTGGCAATCTGGTCTTGGCCAGTGCCCATGAACAGCAGGCGATCACCAAGCGGCTCGCCGGCAACGAGCGCCTGCCCAAGGTGCCGGTGAAGTCGGTCAGCGAGGTCACCGCCGATCACGCTGTCCTGGTCACCGTCGGCGCGGACGTGAAGGAGGACGATCTCAAGCGCCGCCTGCAAGGTGTGCCCTTCAAACGTCCCAACGAGCCCAAGGACATCCTGCATGTGAATCCCGGCATCGATCTGCGCGGTGGTGTGGAATTCATCTGCCAACTGCGTAACGACAACGGCGATCGGGTGGCCGCCGATGACGAGGTCATGCACGTGCTGCGCAGCCGCCTGGATGAACGCGGCCTGACCGAACCGGTGGTGGCCAAGCTGTCCAACGGCGATGTGCAGGTGGTCATTCCCGGCGGTACCCGTGCCGATGCGGCGCGCACGCGCAAGGTGCTGGAAGACACCGGTCGCCTGGAATTCCGCGAGGTGCTGGAGGAATTCCCCTACGTCCAACTCGGCGCTCCTGACGCCAAGGTGGTGGTCAAACCCAATGGTGGCTACGACTTCGCGCCTGACGTCTATCACAATCGCGGCGACATCGTCGCCCCCAAACGGGTCGAGCCCGGCTTCACGCCCACCCAGTTCCTGCGCCTCGGCAAAGCCGAACTGACCGGCAAGGACGTCAAGGAGGCGCATCAGACCCTGCAACAGGGTGAGCCCGCGGTTTCGATCACCTTCACCGCCCAAGGGGCGACGCGGAACGAAGCCTTCACCCATCGGCTGCACCAGACCGGCCGTTTCGGCAGCAGCGTCGGCACCGGCCGCCTGGGCATCCTCTTCGACGGGGTGGTGCAGAGCGACCCGGAGGTCATCTCGCCCAGCCGTGACCAGTGTTCGATCACCGGCCGTTTCACCCAGGACGAGATCGACCGCCTGCGCACCTCGCTGCGCGCCGGCTCCTTGACGGTGGTTCCGGAAGTCATCAGTGAACGGGTGGTCGGCGCCACCCTGGGGGTCGAGACCGTGCAACGCGCGGTGTTCGCCATGCTGGCCTCGTTCCTGGCCATCGTGCTGTTCATGGCGGTCTACTACCGCCGCCTGGGCAACGTCGCCAACCTCTGTCTGGCGGTGACCGCGATCCTGATCTTCGCCACGTTGTCGATCTTCTCGGCCACGGTCACGCTGCCCGGCCTTGCCGGCTTGGTGCTGTCCATCGGCATGGCGGTCGACACCAACATCCTGGTGTTTGAACGCATACGCGAGGAGCTCCGCGAGGAGAAGGGCCTGCCCTACGCCATCGATCGTGGGTATGACCGCGCCTTCCTCACCATCTTCGACGCGCATCTGACCACCTTCATCACCGCGCTGATCCTCTACTACATCAGCTCTGGCCCGGTGAAGGGTTTCGGTCTGACGCTGATGATCGGCATCGTCATCAACATGTTCAGCGGCATCTATGTCGGTCGCATGTTGACCGATTGGCTGTGCCGTGGCCGCGAGACCGTGACCATGGCGGCCTGGGTACCGCCACTGGTCCTGCCCTACGTGCGTTGGCGTCGTGGCGCCTACACCTTCTCGCTGATCACCGGTCTGCTGGGGGCCGCCTATTTCGCGTTCGGCCACCTGCTGGTGGGCGGCACCTTCCAACGCAACTTCGATATCGACTTCACCGGCGGCAACATGGTCCAGGTGGTGTTCAAGGAGCCGCAGACCCTGAGCGCAGTCGAACAGGCGGTCAAAGCCGCCCATCAGGCCCAGCCCAAGGAACGGGCGATGCTCGACGAACTGCGCATGCAGCCGTACATCGCGACCCTGGGATCCGATGCCAGTACCAGCCGCCAATGGGTCTTCCGAGGCCGTGACGAGGAGGGCACGATCTTCGAAGCGCAGCGCAATGCGTTGGAGGAACAACGTTCGCTCCTGGGACGCAAAGCCCAGGACCTGCGCAACCAGACGCCACCCAACGAGGTCGAAGCCCGCAAGATCGATCAGGAGATCGCCGCCAAGGCGCAGGAGATCAGCGCAGCGCAGAAGAAGATCGCCGGCCGCATCCTCGAGTTCCAACAGCAGATCGCCGCCGCCTTCAGCGGATCGATCGCGCCCGAGGGCGAGGAGATCGTGGCCGCCAGCGTGACCGGCAATCTGTTGTCGATGACCATCGCCACCATCGAGTCGCCCAGTGCCGATCAGGCGAACAAGATCGCGACCGCCCTGGCCGAACGCGATGAACTCGCGCAGGCCACCGCCACGCCGGCGGCGGCGCCGCTCACCGGGGTGGTGATCAACGCCACCTGGCGCAAGGCCCCCAGCGGTCTGACGCAGTTCCAAATCGCCGATCCGGCGCACGAGCGCCTGGCGACCCTGCTTGGCAAGGGCATGGTCGACGATCAGGTCCGCGGCCAAGCCAGCGCCGCCTTCGAGCTCTTCAATGCGCTCACGCTGCAAGCGGCCAAGGAACGCCTGACGGTCGCCCAGCCTTTCCCGGCCAGCGAACATTTTTCCGGCCAGGTTGCTGACCAGATGAAGTTCCGTGCGGTCGTGGCCACCTTGCTGAGCCTGTTCGCGATCCTGGCCTACGTGGCGGCCCGTTTCGAGTTCCGCTTCGGCATCGGCTCGGTGGTCGCGCTCCTGCACGACGTGGTGCTGACCGTGGGCATCCTGTCGCTGTTGGGGGTGCGCATCGATCTCAACATCATCGCGGCGATCCTGACCATCATCGGCTTCTCGATCAACGACACCATCGTGACCTATGATCGTGTGCGCGAGAATTTGCCCAAGTTCATCGGCAAGACCCTGGGCGAAGTGATCGACATCTCGATCGCCCAGACCATGTCGCGCACGGTGCTGACCACCGGCACGGTGTTGGCCACGGTGATCGTGCTGCTGATCTTCGGTGGGGATGCGCTGTATGGCTTCTCGTTGACCCTGGTGATCGGCTTCATCCTCGGCACCTACTCGTCGATCTTCATCGCCGCGCCGCTGCTGCTGACCTTCAAACCGCAAATCACCGTCGCGGCGCCCGAGGCGGTGGTGATCACCACGGACGGCAGCCAGGATGACCCCCCTTCAAAGGCGGGTTGAGGTCGCTCCCGCCTGGCATCAGCGATGTCCAGGCGGGTCCTTCCGCATCTTCATGATCGCGGACGGTCGCGAGGTTCGCCCACCCTTGTTTTGCCTGTTCAGCCCGCCATAGTCCGCCCGGTTTTTCGGCGCTGCGCCCCATTGTGGACGTCGTCGCCACCTCGCATCCACCCTTTGGAGAATGATTTTTGATTGGTCGCCGCCGTAGCCGTATCCCTCTGCCCCTGCCCGAAAACAACAACCGGGCTCGGGTGAATGACAAGATCCGCGTTCCCACCGTCCGCTTGATCGACGAGACCGGCCAACAGATCGGGGTGATCTCCGTCCAGGAGGCCCTGGCCAAAGCCCAGGCGGTCGGTCTCGATCTGGTCGAGGTCTCACCTGACGCCAAGCCGCCGGTGTGCCGCATCCAGGACTACAGCAAGTTCCTCTTCGAGCAGCAGAAGAAGGATCGCCAGGCCAAGGCGAACGCGCATAAATCGGAAACCAAGGAAGTGCGCCTGCGCCCAGGCACCGGCCAGGGTGACATCGACATCAAGGCGAAACACGCCCGTGAATTCCTGACCGAGGGCCACAAGGTCTCGATCCTGCTCCAATTCCGCGGTCGCGAGATGAGTCACCGCGAACTGGGCATCGAGATGATCCGCAAGTTCGCCACCCAGCTCGGCGACATCGCCAAGATGGAGCAGGAACCGCGGCAAGAGGGCAAGCGCATGTTCGCCTTGCTGGTCGCGATCAAGCACTGACGCCGACGCGACCGGATGCCAAGGACGAACCCGGATCGCACGATCCGGGTTTTTTCGTGCGGCGCTGATCGCCCGAGTGTCGCTGGGAACTCGCCACCGCCTACGAGGCCCGCTGCCGCTCCATGAACCAGCTCATCACCGGTACGCCGATCATGATCGGCACCTGGACCACGATCGCCGGTAGCAGCATGTACGGGTTTCCTGGGAAGAACTCGGTGGCGAAGGCCATCGCTAGCCCGTTGTTCATGTAGATCGCCACGCAGGTGAAGGCGATGGCGTCGCCGCGCACCAGGGCGCGCCCGCACAGCAGGGCGCAGCCGGCCGAGACGGCGGTGGCGACGATGGTCAATCCGAGTGCGATCAACACTTCGCTGTAGGGCAGGTGCTGCCAGCTATGGCGGTTGACCGCCGCGCCGACGAAGATCAGCAGGCAGGCGCTGGCGATCGAGCCGTGGTTCCAGTACGCGAAGTGGCGGGCGACCAGCCCAGGAAAGACCCAGCGGGTGAACTGCGCCAACACGAATGGCGAGACCAGCAGCAGCGCGATATAGCCGGCCTCGTGCGCCACCGCCGCTACCGAGACCGTGCTGCCGAGGACGCCTGCCAACAGCGCAGGACCGGTGAGCGGCACCAGGGCGCAGGTCGCCAGCAGCAGGAGCAGGGTGGTGATGCGTGCGCCGCGCAGCAGATCGACGAAAGCCAGGCAGGCGAAGCCGGCAGGCATCATCGCCAACAACAGGATCCCAGGAGCCCAGTCCGGCGCGATCAGCCAGGTCGCGCCATAGGCCAGCAGCGGGATGACCAGCAGCTTCACTCCGCTCAGCCAGCCGATGCGCAGCCACACGGTGCGGTCGCTGACCGCGCCGATGGTCTCGCCCAGTGGAATCTTCAAGCACGAAAAATAGAGGATCCCGCCGAGCAGGACCGGGATGGTCGGACGCAGCCACTGCCAATCGCCGGGCAAGGTGAAGCCGAGCGCCAGCATGACGTAGGCGGTGATCCAGAAGCGCGAACCGAGCAGGCTGGCGAACACGGCACTCCTAGGGAGGCGCGCACGATGGAAGGTCGCCACAGGGCGCAAGGCTGGGAGCACCCAAGGTGCCTGGCGGCGCGCTCTTTCCCGTGCGGTCTGCCGCCTCTCCCCGAATCCCCGATTTACAGCGCTGACCGCCCGAGGTATCTCTTACTCCCAACCCATGTCCTCACCCTCCGCCAGTTCAGAACACCTGCTGTTTGGCAAGATCCTGATCGAACGGGCCCTGGTCACCCAGGGCCAGCTCGACCAGTGCCTCAAGCTCCAGGCTGCCGAAGTCGATATCGGCAGGCCCCGTCGCAGCCTCGGCGACCTGATGATGGAACTCGGTTTCATCACCAAGGCGCAGCTGGATCTGGCCCTGGCCGAACAACGCCGCCGACTCAAGGATCTGGTCGTCGGGCCCTATCACATCATCGACAAGCTCGGATCCGGTGGCATGGGTGCCGTGTACCGCGCGCAGGTGCCCGACACCGGGGTCGAGGTCGCGCTCAAGCTGCTGCCGAAGAATCTTTCGAACGACCCGAACTTCCTCGCCCGCTTCCACCGCGAGGCCAACCTCGGGATGGGGCTCAATCACCCGCACTTGGTGCGCACCATCGACTTCGGAGAGAGCAAGGGCACCTACTACATCGCCATGGAGGTGGTCGAGGGCGGTACCCTCGACCACCACCTGAATGTCAGCGGCGCGATTCCCGAACGCACCGCCCTCAAGATCGCCCGCGACCTGCTCGGCGCGCTGCAGTACGCGCACGAAAAAGGGCTGATCCACCGCGATATCAAGCCTTCGAACATCCTCTTCGACCGCGAGGGCAAGAGCAAACTCAGCGACTTCGGTTTGGCCAAGGCCGCCGAGCCGGACCCCCAGTTCATGACTCATGGCACCACCGTCGGCACCCCGCATTACATGGCGCCGGAACAGGCCCGCGGCGAGGAGCTCGACATCCGCGCCGACCTCTACGCCATGGGCGCGACGCTCTACCACGCGGTGACCGGCCAGACCCCTTTCAGCGGGTCCTCGGCTGCGGTCATGCACAGCCACCTCAAGCGCGAGCTGCCGCCACCGGAAACGCTCAATCCGAACCTGTCTCCCGGCTGCGTCGCGTTCATCAAGCGGCTGATGGCCAAGGATCGCAAGGACCGTTACCCCACGCCGGCGGCGGCGGCGGAGGACATCGTCCGCCTGCTGCGCGGCGAACAGCCGCAGGCCATGGGGGCGACACCCACGACGTCACCGCGGCCGACACCACGGCGCGCCGCTCAGCCCGCCAGCGTGGAGTCGCGCGCCCCCGCCCGCCGTGCGCCACCACTGTGGAGCATCGTGCTGCTGGCCTCGGGAGTGGTGTGGCTCGCCGGCTTGGCCTTGCTGATCTGGTTCGTCCAGGACATGCGGCGCCATCAGTCGACGCCGCCGGAGATGGGCCCTCAAAGCCCACCACCGGGCCGGTCGACTCCGGCGCTCTAGCGGTCACGGCCGCCATCGGCGAGTGACAAACCAGGGCGAGGCCTAAGGTGCGCCCTCCTCCATGACCGGTGACCGTTTCGACGATGCTGATGCGGCCACGCCGCCAAACGGACCCGCCCCTGGCGTGGTCGGCGGCAACGATGCCGCCATCGACCTCGGCTATACCGTCACGGTCGACAGCTTCAGCGGTCCCCTCGATCTGCTGCTCTATCTCGTCCGGCGCACCGAACTCGACATCCTCGAGGTGCCGCTTTCGCTGATCGTCGATCAGTTCGTCGAGACCGTGCGCAGTTGGCAGGACGCCGACCTCGACGTGGCGGGCGACTTCATCCTCATGGCGGCCACGCTGCTGGAGCTCAAGGCGCGCACCATCGCTCCACCGGTAGACGAGCCGGCCGATGGCGAGCGCGACGAACCGGCTTTCGATCCGCGCGAATCGCTGCTGCGTTCCCTGCTGGCCTATCGGCGTTTCAAGGAGGCTGCGCAGGGACTCGATCGCCTGGAGGATCGGCGCCGACCGCTGCTCGAACGTCAGGTACGCGAGAGCATCCCGGAAGCGCCGCCTGAAGAGGGCGATTTCGACCTCGGCGAACTCGACCTCAACCTGTTGATGACCACCTGCGAACGGTTGATGGCGCGCATCGGCGGTCGCGGTCCTCGCACGGTGGTGGTGGACGAGATGCCGCTCGGCACCCGCATCGCGGCGATGCTCGATGTGCTGGCCTCCCGCCCTCGCCTCACCCTCCGCGACCTCTTGGCCGGGAACTCGTCACGGGTGGTGCATATCACCACCGTGATGGCCACGCTCGAGCTCACCCGCCAGCGTTTCGTGGAAGTCGAGCAACCCGAGCAGTTCGGCGATATCGCGCTGCGCCTGCGCACGTCCGAGGAACGCGAACGCGAACCGGAGCTGCCACCGGTCGAGCCCGACGCCCCCCGACGCCGGCGCCGCCTCCCGCTGGTGACCTATCAAGCGCCGAGCGGCAATGCCGACGCGATGGCGAACGAAGACGAGCAGGCCGAAGCCGCCACGCCGGATGAGCCGAGCGAATCCGATGAGGTGCGCTTCCTGCGTGAGCTGGAAGAGGCCACCCGCGTCAGCGCCGTGCTGGCGATCACCGCCAACGTCGAAGCGAGTTTCACCGCGCACTGGTACGCCCTGCATCCCGAACTCGTGCCCGCAGTGGCGGCCCAAGAAGTGCCGGCACCGTCTACGCCGTCTACGCCGGCCGCAGGAAAAAATCCCTTCGTCAAAAAAACCATCCGTGCCCCCACGGCTGCCAGCGCGCCGTCGGACGCAGAAAGCGTGGTCGAGGTGCCAGCCGCGCCAACCGGAGATCCCACGATCCCGAGCGAAATAGACGCCTCGACCACGACCACGACGCTGGCCGGCGATCCCACCTCGACCACGACCACGACGCCTGCCGAGACTGCCCCCAACAATCCCGTCGCCGCTGCGACCACTCTCACTGGTGCCGTTGCATCCGAACCACCCCCGACCATCGCGATCGAGAACGTGGTGACGGCCGCGGCGGCCATGATCGCACCCGTGGCTGTCACGACGCCGGAGGAAGCCGCGCCGTTGGCAACGACCGATCCCATCGCTGAGGTGATGCTGACCAGCGGAGAGTTGGTGGCCGACCACATGAGCGACCGCGTCGTGGAACACGTCGTCCCAGCGCGGATGGAACCGGCGCCCACTCCTGAACGGATCATCCCGCTGGACGAATGGCCGGTGATGCACGCCATGCCGCAGCCCGAAGAATCCGCGCATCCACTCGACGACGTCACCAGCGACGATCCTGCGGAGGTCAACGCGCTATTGCACGGCCAAGCGCGCCACGACAGCGCCGACCGCGCTGACGACGAGATGAAGGCTGAGCACCAGATGGATCCGGATGATCTCCTCGGCGATGATCCGGCCCTGGTCAACGCCGCGCTGCAGGCGGCGAATGAACGCCCCTTGCCAGAACCACGGGTGCGACGCGACGTCTCCATCCCACCACCCACCGACACCACGATCTGGACGGCACCGGTCGATCTGGGTCAGACCGTCGCCGATCCGGAGGCGCTCGGTGCGGACGAGGGGGAGGTCGAGGCGTCAGCCCAGGCGCTCACCCTGCCGGAAAATCCGCCTGCCGAGAATCCCGCCGCGGTGACCGTAACTTCTCACGACGAGACACCGATCTTCAGGGCAGCCGACGATGATGACGTGGTGGAAGAATCGACGCTGACGCTGGCAACTGCGGAACCGTTCGTCTCCCCTCGCTCCAGCGAGAGCGACGTGGCCGCCGAGGTCGCGGATGTCGACCCCACGCCGGCGCTCCCGCCCACGGCGGCGGCGGTCACTGCCGCGCCGCTGGATGAAGAAGGCGAAGGCGTAATGGCACCGAGCGATGCCTCCAGCGAGCCCGTCGCCCAGGCACCGACGATGGTCGAGCTCATCGCGGTGGCCAGAGTCACCACCCTCCAGGCGGAGTCGGCCGCGGACGTGGAAGATGAGCTGGTGTCCACGCCCTCCGTGATCGACCTGGTGGCCGTGGCCAGGATCACCACGCTCAGCGCGGAACCGACGGCGATCACCCTCTCCGAAGTCCTCGTCGAAGCGCTTGGTGACAACACCTCCCCGACCGCCGTGACGCCGCCGCCGGCCGTGATCCACGAGGTGGCCGATGTTCTGACCAACCCGCCCGACACGGCCGAAGTGAGCGCGGTGGCCCTGGCCGTTCCACCTCCCCCCGAGGTGCCAGCAGCACCGGCACCAAACGTGCCCAGCGTGCCAATGGCTGACGTCACCGTGACCGAGCCGCTCGCCGTGGAAGACGTCGTCGAAATGCCGCCGCCGGTCCCACCGCCGCCCGTGGACGGACCACCGCCACCAGCACCACCGCCGCCGCCCGCATCCGACTCGCCCAACGCTCCTATCACCACCACCCCGACACCGACCCTCCCCATGTCCCCACCACCCCGTACCAAGACCTGGCTGCTGATCGCGCTCATCGCTGCGATCAATCTGGCATGGGCCGGATGGACGTGGTTCGCGTGGGTGCCGAAGGATGTGGTCATGCTCATCGCCAGTCCGGCGCCGCAGGCCGCGGCGCCGCCCGTGCTGAGTGGGCGGCCGACGCTGGCATGGACGTTCAACCTCGATGTCGTCGACGATCTGGGCGTGGCGCTGCCTCCCGCCGTGGTGCCGCGGATCTCGCCGGCGCTCAGTGGTCGCTGGTACTGGCAGGATCGCCGCACGCTGGCCTTCGAACCCGCCACCGAGCTACCACTGGCGACCGACTTCACCGCCGTGCTGGCAGCCGACCAGTTGCGCACGGCCGAAGGCTTCCGTCTGAAACAGCCATGGACGGATCATTGGACGACGCCGGCCCTGTCGCTCGATCACCTAGCGGTCGAGACCTTCGATCACAGTGGCACGATCATCGCCCTGACCTTCAACCAGCCGGTGGATCCGTTGGTGATCGCGCAGGAATTATCGGTCGAGCTGCCCGCGGCTGAGATCGTTGATCGCCAGCCGGCGGCGGAACCCGCACCGGCAGCGACCATCGACGCCACGCCGGCCGTGACCGTCGCGACACCTGCGCCCGCAGCTTCGGACGCCCCCGTGGTGAACGCTGAGGCAGCGCCAGCGTCCAGCGAGGTGGCGGTCGCCACCACGTCAGAGACCCCCGTCGCGGCAGTGGATGCGGCGACGCCAACCGCGAGCACCGCCACTGCCGCCAGCGCCACCGAACCGGCCGCCTCCGTGGCCAGCGAAACCAACACCACGGCCGCCCCCGCTGCCCCCATCGCGGATTCCACCCCTATCGCCGTCGCTCACGTGGTCGCGCCGGAAGACGCGACGACCACGCCCGTGGTGCCCGCCGCGACGGTGGCCCCGGCGGCAACGATGCCATTGGTGCGGGCAGTCAGCACCGGACCGGCCGCCACCATCCGTCTGTTGATCGCGGCCCCGGTGCGCGGGTTGGCCAGGCTCCGTCTACCGGCCGGTACCGTCGGCGTCGCCGGGCCACGTGGTCTCGTCGCGCCATGGCAACAGTCCGTGCCGTTGCAGCAGACCCTGGTGCTCACGCAGGCGAGTGCGCGGGTTCCCAGTCACGGCGAGGTCCAGGTCGAGGTGGCGGTCAGCGATCCCCATGCGCCACGCGACCTGCTCGCACCGGCCGTGATGGTCGAGCCCGCGCTGCCGGTGACCGTCAGCACCACCGATCACGGGCTCTCCCTGATCGGTGCCTTCAGTCCCGGTCAGACCTATCGCATCAGCACCGGTGCGACCTGGCCGGATGAGCCGGGAACCAGTGGCCACGTGTTGGCCGCGTACACCGCCGCCAGCAGCGTGACCATCGCCATCCCCCCCCGTCCGCCCGGACTCTGGCCGCTCGATGACGGCATCGTCGACGGTCACCTGCACCTCGCGGCCGAGCAGGTGTCGAGTGCGACCGTCACGCTCCTGCACGGTGCGGATGAGGAGACCGTGGCGAGCAGCGAGCTCACCTGGACCAGCCCTGGCGATGCGCCTGCACGGCTGGATCTCGATGAGCTCACCGCCGGCCTCTCGGTCGACAGGTACCGCCTGCGCGCCGACGCCGCCGATCACCAGACTACCTGGAGCCAACCGATGGTGATCGAAGAGGTCCGGGTCCGTCCCCACGCGCTGCTGGCCGCCGTGATCACGCTCGGCCAGGCGCTGTGGGCTGGCGATCACGTGAGCGACGTACCGGTACGGGTCGTGCGCCTGGAGCGGACGGCGCCCTAGACCCGCAGCTTCACGCTGCGCGGTCCGGCGGTGCCGGTGGGCAGCGGCGCGAGATCGGCGCCGGCCAGTTCGCCACGCGAGATGAGAAAGTACCCCAGCGCCGCCACCATCGCCGCATTGTCGGCACAGTGTTGCGGCGCTGGCAGGTAGAGCTCCAGCCGCGCCTGCGCCGCATCGCGTGCGAGGCGGGCCCGTAAGGCGCTGTTGCAGGCGACGCCACCGCCGACGGCGATGGCGCGCACGCCGCGCTGGCGGGCCGCGAGAAGCAGCTTCACCGCCAAGCAGTCGACCACCGCGGCCTGAAAACCGGCACAGGCGTTGTCGATGCCGCGGTCATCGAGCTGCAGCGGGTCGCGCCCGAGTGGTCCACGCACCTGATACAACAGCGCGGTCTTGATGCCGGCGAAACTCAGGCGCAGGGTGTCGTCGCCGAGGAAACTGCGCGGCAGCTTCATCGCCTTCGGATCACCACGCGCGGCGCGCTGATCGATCAGCGGGCCTCCGGGGTAGCCGAGATGGAGGGTGGCGGCCGCCTTGTCGAAGGCTTCGCCGGCGGCGTCATCGATGGTGCCACCGATGAGTTGAAAACGTCCCGGGGCCTCCCCCAGATAGAAGTGGCTGTGCCCACCCGAGGCGACCAGACCGACCAGCGGGTAGGTCACCCGCGACCGTTGCAGGTGGATGGCCGCCAGATGGGCCTGGATGTGATCGACCGCCGCCAGCGGCAGGCCGCGGCGCAGGGCGAGGACCTTCGCCGCCGTCACGCCGCTCAGCAGGCTGCCTATGAGGCCGGGCCAGGCTCCGACCGCGACGCCATCAACCGCGTCCAAATGGACTCCGGATTGCTCCAACACGCGTGCGATCAGCCCGGGCAAGGATGCGACGTGACCACGCGCCGCGAGTTCAGGCACCACTCCGCCCCAAGCGGCGAAGTCGTCGGCCTGGGAGGCGATGACCTCGCCAACCAGCTCGTGGCCATCACGCACCAGCGCCACCGCGGTTTCATCGCAACTGCTTTCGATCCCGATCACCAGCATGGCGCGGCAGCGTGTCCTGCCCGAGCGCGGAGCAAGCCGGCAGGTGCCCGACAGGCGACACACCCATCCTTGCGGGTTGGGGCCGCCTGGGGTACGTTCCTGGGCGCACACGGGGATTGATCATGAGCCACGGCATCAACGTCGACTATATCAACCCCTTCATCGAGGCGGTGACGCATACTTTCACCACCATGGCGGCGATGACCCCGACGCGCGACCGGGTGTTCCTCAAGGGCGATGGCGAAGAGACCTACGGCGTCAGCGGGATCATCGGCCTGGGGGGCGAGGCGACCGGTGCCGTGGTGCTGAACTTTCCCGAAGCCGTCGCCATCCGCGTGGTCAGCAAATTCGTCGGCGAAGACTTCACCAGCATCACCGCCGGCGTGGTCGACGGGGTCGGCGAACTGACCAACATCATCGCTGGCGATGCCAAGAACCGCCTGGTGCAGAAGGGCTACAAGTTCGAGATCGGCCTGCCCAAGATCGTCACCGGACGCAGCTACATCACCGCCCAGAACAAATCGGTGCCCTGCCTGGTGGTGTCGTTCGCCTCGGAGATCGGCAAGTTCTGCCTGGAAGTCAGCCTCAAGAAGGTCGTGTGATTCCGGAACCGGCGCCATCCGCGAGCAATGGCCAGGCTTCGGCAAGGCGGCCTGATCGTTGCGGCACCGAGACCATCCACCGCGAACGTATGGCCGGTCTCGGTGAGCTCACCGCCGGCATCGCCCATGAGCTCAACAACCCGATCGGCTACATCGGCAGCAACCTCAACACCCTGCGCAAGTACGTCGATACCGTCTCGGCGCTGGTGACGCAGGCGGAGCAGTTCATGGCGCCTGAGCAGCGGGTGCGGTGGCAGCAGACCCTGCAGCAGGCGCGTTGGAACGCCATCCGCGACGACCTGGCCGCGGTGGTCGACGAGACCCGCACGGGCGCCGAGCATCTTAAGAATGTAGTCGGCGATCTGAAACTCCTGGCGCGCACCTCGATCAGCCCGGAGCACGGTTGCCTCGACCAGTGCGTCGGTTCGGCTCTGACGGTGTTGACCTACCAGCTCAAGCACCGCTGCGAGGTCGAACGCGATCTGGAGTGCCACGATGGCTTCCTGATGGTCCGTCCTCAGATCATCCAGCTGGTGATCAACCTGGTGCACAATGCCCTGCAGGCGATTGCCGCGGGCGGACGTCTGCGGGTGCGCACCCGCGGTGGCGATGGGGTGGTCACCTTGACCATCGAGGATGATGGTCCCGGCGTTCCGATGGAGCTGCGCCAGGCGATCTTCGAGCCCTATTACACCACCAAGCCCACCGGCACCGGCCTCGGGTTGTCGATCATCAGCCGCATCGCGCGCAATCACGGTGGCGAGGTCCGCTGCGATGTCAGTCCCGAGTTGGGTGGCGCGCGTTTCACCGTGGAACTACGCCATTGGCAAGGTGCGGCGGTATCGTGACTGCAGCCATGACGCCGACCATCCGGGTCCTGCTGGTGGACGATGAACCGCCCATCCTGCGTTCCTTGACCCGGCTCCTCGGCTTCGAGCCCTATGATCTGGCGACCGCTGGCTCGGCGCAGGAGGCGCTCGTGCTGTTGCGCGAGGCGGAAACGGCGGTGATCCTCACCGACTTCGATCTTGGCGGCGTGGGTGGGGTTGAACTGCTACGTCAGGCGCGTCAGCAGCGACCTGACACCAGTCGGATCCTCTTCAGCGGCCACATCGATATCGAACTGCTGCGCGGCGCGGTCAATGGCGGCGAGGTCTACCGCTTCGTCACCAAACCTTGGAACGATGACGAATTGCTGCAGGCGGTGCGGCAAGGGGTCGAACGTTTCCATCTGCTGCGCCACAACCGTGCCCTGGCGGAACGAGCGGAGGCTCAGAATACCCAGCTCAAGCGCTTCAACGCCGAGCTGGAGCAGATGGTCGGCGAACGCACGGCGGCGCTCGAACTGCGCAACCGCGCCCTCAGCCTCAGCCAGGAAGTGCTCGATGGCCTGCCGGTCGCGGTGATCGGCATCGCCCCCGATGGCCAGGTGGCCTTGGCCAATGCCCTCGCGCGGCGCCTGTTTCCCGATCTGCTTCCGGGTGAGGTACCGTTGGCTGATAGCGCGGCGCCGCTGTGGGAGTGGTCACGTGAAGCGTTGATGAACGGCAACCAGATGGTGGTCGATGGTGCACTCGGGGCGATGCGCGTCGAGGTCATGGCGCTTGGCGATCGGGGCGTGGTGATGACCGTGATCCCATTGCAGCCGCCATCCGGGAACCTCCTGTGAACCTTCCCATCGGCATCGTTCTCGTGGTCGACGACGATCTCAATGTGCTCAAGGCCCTGGCTCGCCTCGATGCCGGGCCGCAATTCTCCTTCCGCTTATGCAGCAGTGCCGCCGAAGCCATGGCGGTGCTCGAACACGAGGAAATCGAAGTCGCCCTGGTCGACCAGCATCTCGGCGCCAATGCGCCCACCGGCCTCGAAGTGCTGGCCCGTCTGCGCGAGCGCGATGCCGATTGTTTCCGCATCATCTTCACCGGCGCGGCTGATCTCGATTTCGCGGTCTCGGCGATCAACCAGGGCCTGATCGATGCCTTCCTGGTCAAGCCCTGGACCGGCGAGCACCTGATCTCCCTACTGAATCAGGGCTGCGAGACCTCGCTGCTGCGCCGCCACAATCGCCAGCTCGCGCAGGAACTGGCAGGACGCAACGCCGCGCTCGAACACCTCAACCAGCAGCTCGAACGCATGGTCGAGGAACGCACTGCCAGCCTGCGCGAGACCCTCGACCAACTGCGTCAGCAGCAGGTCGAAATGGTGCGCCTAGAAACCCAGTCGACGGTTTCCCAGATCGCTCGCGGACTGGCCCATGAATTGAACAACCCGCTGGCGGCCATCCTCGGTTATAGCCAACGGCTGAAACGCCGCCTGGGCAGCGACCTCGATGCGAGCCAGCGCCTGGATGTGATCCTGACCGAAGTCGAGCGCTGCCGTGGTCTGGTGGAGCAGCTGCGAAACCTGGCCGCCCCGCTGGATGAGTCGCTGCGCCCGTGCGATCCGGTGGCGATCCTCGAGCAGGCCGTCCTCCGCCTGCGCGGCACCGGCGCCGTGGTGCCGGAGATCACCATCGCGGGCACCCTGCCCCAGGTGATCGCCGCGCCGCGTTCGCTGTCACGGGTGTTCGAGCAGGTGCTCGACAACGCCCACCTGGCGGGAGCGCGCACCTGTGTGCTCTCGGCCAGCGTGCTCGACCACCGGGTGCGCCTGATGCTGACCAACGACGGGGCCACCCCGGATGACGAGGTCACGCGCAACGCCGCGCGTCCGTTCTTCACCACCCGCGCCGACCGTGGACATCGCGGCCTGGGACTGGCCATGGCGGCGGCGGTCCTGCGGGAACAGGAAGGGGCCATCGGCCTCGATCAGCGCGAGGATGGCAGTCCGGGTGCGGTCTGCTCGATCTCCCTGCCCTTGGCCGGGGCATTGCCGCTGATCGCCGAGACCACCCAGGCCCATCCCGACAGCGGCCTGGTGCTGGTGGTCGACGACGATCCGATGATCACCGAACTGATCAGCGACTGCCTGCGCGATGATGGCATCAACGTGCTGGTGGTCGCCACCGCCGATGAAGCGCTCACCGCATTGACCAGCCATCCGATCCGCGCGGTGATCGCCGATTACCACCTGGGACGCAGTTCCGGCCTCGACGTGCTGCGTGCCCTCATCGCGCGGCAACCCGGTCTGGCCGGACATGTCGCCGTCTTCACCGGCGCCAGCGATTCCACCACCCTCGACCGCATCCGCGCCGACACCGGCTTCCCGGTCTTGGCGAAACCTTTCAGGCTGGAACAGGTCCAGCAGCTGGTGCGCGACATCTGCTGAGGACCGTGGCTGGTGACCATGGAATCCTCGCACGCCTGTGAGCTGCCCCCCAGCCGATCGGATTTCCGCTTACACCGGGTCGAGGACCTGGACGGCCACGCTCGCCACCAGACCGCTGACGCGTTCGCGATAGGCCTTCATGTGCGCCGCGACCTGATGCGCCTGCAGGCAGGCGAGGTCCTGCCATTGCTCGACGATCACCGCCACGTCGGCGCGCGCTGCGGTGGCGACTCCCGGGGCCTGCGCGCAGTCGATGGTCGGGGCATAGGCGATGCAGCCCCGCTCCTGCAGCACCAGTGGTACCACCAGGCGGAACTGTGCGAGGAACGCCTCTCGTCGGCCCGGGGTGCAGGTGATGGTGGCGATGACATGGATCATGGATGACCTCGGTTGGCGATGCCGCTGGGCGGTGATTGCCGGTGTACTCAGGTGGCGGCCGGTTCGATGGCGTCGATCTTCCAGCCGAATCCACCGGTCAGCTCACGGCGCAGCTGCTCATCGCCGAGCACCGACAGCACCGCCGCATGCGCGCCGACGGCGAAGGCGACCGAGGCCACCTGGGTCACCCGCGATTCATCGCCGACACAACCACCGAGGGTCAGCAGACGCGCACGGAAACCGACGCGACCGAGTTGTTTGCGCGCCATCAGCAGGCCGCCGACGATATCCGACTTCAGGATCTTGCCCTCGCTGTCATTCGGCGGGTGCAGGAAACAGGTGGCATCGCTGCGCACCGCCTGCACCGGGTCGATGTCGATCTCCACATGCCGGGGATCGTCGCACGAGCTGACCCGCATGGTGAGCCAGGCACGCTGACTGCTGTCATCGCTGCGATGGAGACGCACGGTCACGCTGCATTCGGGCATGGAGTCGCTCCTGGTCCAACCATGCGTCGCAGGGCGCTACTGCCAAGCGCGGTCCGCTGATCCTGCCGGTGGTGGCCCCTCCTTCCCCACTCGCGGACCGCACGCTGACGGCGAATTGCGCGCTAGCGCGGCAGGACTTTCCGGTGGCGCCCTCGGTCGACGACCTAGGATCCTGTACATCAGCCCACGGCCCGGATGAACACGATGACCGCTCAGCAATTGCGCGCCGATGATGAACGCTTCCACGGCACCGTCCTGGGCAAGGAACTCCTCGATCTGGTCAAGATGCTGCACCGCACCTGTGCCAGCGGCGTCCTTCATCTGGAAGCCGACTTCAACCGCGCCTCGTTGTGCCTCGATGGCGGGGCCATCCGCGCCGCATTCTTCAACGAGCTCTGCGGCGCACCGGCCCTCAGCCGCATCATCCTCATCGGCTCCGCGACCTTCCGCTTCGAGCTCGCCACCGCGCACACCGTCGCCGGTTATGCGCGCAACATCCACAAGGACACCGCGCTGATCCTCAGCACCGTCGAAGCCTTGATGAATGAGGTGACCGAAGCGAGTGCAGTGGAGGAGGCCGATGAGGCCGCACCAATGCCGGTGACCCGGCCGCTGGAGGCGGCGATCACGGCCGCCATCCCGTCCCGGGCCGCCGCGCCCCGACGCGATGAAGCCACGCCTACCGCCACCGCGATGTACACCGCCAGCGAGGCGGTCCCCGCGATCCTCACCGATACCCGCGAGGCCTCGTTCGCCGATAGTCCGAGCACCATCCGGGTGTCCTCGTTCATGCCTCCCGAGCCCGGTGCGGTCCTCGGCAAATGCGAACTGTTGGCGGAGATCGGCCGCGGCGCCAGCTCGATCGTCTACCGTGCCCAGCATCGCTCGCTGAACCTCGAGGTCGTGCTCAAGGTCCTGATGCAGGAGCATGACGACGCCGACAGCCACCGGCAGCTGACGCTCAATGAGGCGCGCCTGCTCGCCCGCCTCAACCATCCGAACATCCTGCGGGTCTACGATTTCACCGACTACGGCCGTTGGCCGCACCTGGTGGTCGAGCTGGTCGACGGCCCGCCCCTCGATCGGCTGATCCGTGACCGGCGCACCCTCGCCACCGAGGATGCCCTGCCGCTGATCTGCCAGGCCGCCGAGGCGCTGAGCTACGCCTACGCCACGCTCGGCGTCGTGCACTGCGACATCAAGCCAGAGAACATCCTGCTGAGCCGTGATCTGCAGGTGAAGCTGGCGGACTTCGGCCTCGCGAAGTCGCGCCTCGCGCCGGCCGACAACGACCGCCTGCTGGGCGACAGCAGAGTCGCCGGTTCGCCCAGCTACATCGCTCCGGAGCAGGTCCAGGGCGGACGCGCAGCCTGCGATCATCGCAGCGACATCTACTCGCTGGGCGCGACGCTGTACCATGCCGTCACCGGGCGCACGCCCTTCAATGACCCCGATCCCATCCAGCTGATGGTCAAACGCCTGAGCGAAGCGCCGATCCCACCGCACCTGGTCAATCCCAAGGTCGAACGTCGCGTGAGCCAGCTGATCATGTCGATGATGGCGCGCGATCCGGCCAACCGCATGCAGAGCTGGGACGAGCTGCTCGAACTCCTGGGCGATATCCTCGACACCCTGGCGCCCAGCACCGACCGTTTCCGCGGCGAGACCGAAGCCGAAGGCAAGGTCATCCGCCGCCGCACCTCGTTCTGGAACTACGTGCCGAACCGCTTGTTCCGGCGCACCAGCGATGCCAAGGACGTGGGCTGATCTGACAACAGTGCTGAGTGCGATCGTTCGCTGTGCTCACGGTGCAAAGTTTCTTCTGGTTGAAGCCGATGGCGTCCCTGACGTCGATGAGCCGGATCCCAGGAAACCTCGCACCCCGCACCTCGCACGTGAGCGCAGCGAACATCCATTCACCCCATCCGCGTCTGCTCGCGCCGTGGCGCCAATGCCGCCGACAGGCAGATGCCAAGGCCCAGGTAGGAGGCGAGCAGGCTTGATCCACCGTAGCTGAAGAAGGGCAGGGTGATGCCGGTCACCGGCATCATGCCCATCGCCACCGCGAGATTGATGGTGCTCTGGCCGATGATCAGACAGACATAGCCCACGATCATGGCCCGGCCGCAGGGGTCTCGGCACATTGCCGCGGTGTGCAGGCCGACCCAGGCGAAGGCCAGGAACAGCGCCAGCACCACCGTCGAACCGACGAAGCCGACCTCCTCACCGACCACGGCGAAGATCAGGTCGGTGTGCTTTTCTGGCAACCAGCCGAGGCGGTTCTGATCGCCCTCGAGGTATCCCTTGCCTAGAAACTGGCCTGAGCCGATGGAACGCACGCTGCGCGCGGTCTGATAACCCTCGGTCAAGGCGTAGTCGTCCGGATTCAGCCACGCCTGGATGCGTTTGTACTGGTAGGCCTTGGGCCCGGTGCGCGGCAGCACGGATTCCTGGAAGTTGCGGATGCCCGAGCCCTCGGGCGCCTCCATGGTCAGCACGGTGAATGAGCCGATGGCGAGGATCAGGCAGGTGAGGCCGATGACGGCGAAGTGCGTCAAGCGCATGCCCATCGCCAGCAACATGCCGAAGATCATCGGCGGGAAGGTCAATGAGCTGCCCAGGTCTGAACGGGCGTGCAGCAAGGACGGGATCGCCGCCAGGGCCAGCGCAGCAGTCAGATGGAGGAGGCGGCCGGGTTGGAAATCGGGACTCGCCACCAGGCGGGCACATGCCACCAGCGTGGCGAGCTTGATGAATTCCACCGGCTGCACGCGGAGCGGACCCAGCACCAGCCAATTGGCCTGGCCCTTGATCACCGGCACCACGCTGGTGCCGGCGGCGACGAGCATGAACAGCTCCAGCCCCAGCCCGACCAGGAACAATGGTACGGCAAGGCTGCGCCACCAGGCGAACGGCGTGTGCATGACGGCCAGGCAGGCGACCACGCTCACCGCCCACCAGGTCAGTTGCTTGCGTGCCTCGTCGCCCAGGCCATAGGGCGCTCCGGGATCGTAACAGGCGCTGATCACGAACGACACGCCCATGGTGGTCAACAGCGTGACCAGCGCCAACCATCCCCACGGCACATCGGCGTAGTCGACGCGCTGCATCAAGGGCACGGCCCGTCAGCGCAGCAGACCAGCGGCGCGTGCACCGCAGCAAGTACCGGACCCGCGCCGGCCTCTGCGCTGGTGCAGGCCGGCATCATCATTTCAGCAGGCGGGCGAACTCATCGAACACCGCCGGGATGGGCGCCACCGCTTCGACCCGCACACCACTGATCGGATGGTCGAAGGCCAACAGGTGGGCGTGCAGCATCATGCGCGGTGCCTTGGGCACGGCCGCGCTCTCGCGGGCGGCGCGGCCAGTGAGTCCATAGACCGTATCGCCGTACACTGGGCAGCCGATGGCCGCCAGGCTGACGCGGATCTGGTGCGTACGGCCGGTCTCCAGGCGCACCTCCAATTCCGCGCCCAGGTCGTGTCCGTCCTGGGCGGTGAACTTCCGCAGCACGCGGAAATGGGTGATCATCTCCTTGCCGGCGTCGTCGTCACTGACCAGGGTGCGACGCCCGTCCAGGCGACGGCCGAGCGAACCACGCAGGGTATCCTCGTCGTTGCGCGGCGTACGCACGGTCAGACAGCGATAGGTCCGCCCGGCGGCATGCGAAGCGAACTGGGTCGACAACAGCCGTTGCGATTCGCGCGTCAGGCCGAAGCAGAGGCAACCGCTGGTCTCCTTGTCGAGGCGATGCACCACGCCGATGAACCGCAGCTCCTCACCACGTTTGCGGTAGACCCGGCGCAGCAGTTCCGGCACGTGGCCACGTTCCGGCGCGACGCCGAGACCGGCCTTCTGGGTCGGGGCCGAGACCAGTCCGGCGGCCTTGTCGACGACCACGACCTGGCTGTCCTGGTAGATGATGGTGAAAGGCTTCTCATTCGGCACGACGTTCTCGTGCACCCGCGCATGGAAGGCGGCCTTGATGCCGTGCCGCAGATCGCACTCGACCTTGCTCGCCCCGGTGAGCGGATATTTCGGCTCGACCACGGTCGAACCGCCGACCTTCACCAGCCCGCCGCTGACCGCCATCCGCGCGCGATGGCGCGACAGCCCAGGAATGGCGTTGGCCAGAGCGGCGAACAACGGCTCGTCCTGAGCGGCAAGGGTGAGACGGTGCAGGGAATAGAGCTCGGCCATGGTCTGCGGGAGCTTGCAAGGAATGCGGGGCAGTCCAGGGAAGGTGCCCTGCAGCGCACGCATCCGCGCGATGGATCAATGCCCATGCCACGCTAAGGCCGCGCACGGCGCAGCCGTGCCGCGAGCGCAGCGAGCCCGGCGTCGCAGACGCCAGCGGCCGGACGTCACCCACACAACCGCGCCCAGGCGCGGCGATTCACGCATCCTGGACACGAAGGGGGGAGAGAGGCGACCGCAGGGAGCCGAACGGAGTGGGGGGAGCGCAACGGCGCTCCCCCCATGGCAAACCAGGCCGTGCGCAGCGTCTGCTGCGCAGCCCGCGCAGCGGGCTACGGGTCGCCCCGACCCGTACGGCCGTCTCTAGAGCCGCGGCAGTTCAGGCAGGCCGCCGGACTTCTCGTCCTCGTCCTCTTCGAAGCTCTCGACCTTGAGCACCTGCGAGGGGCGATTGCCGCTGCCGCTGGAAGTGCCGCGTTCGTGGCGCTCGCTGGGCGGCATCTCCTGATCCTCGTCGAGCACCACCAGCAGCGCGCTGCGGGTGGGATCATTGAGGATGGCGTCGGTGGAGGGCGATTCCTCGTCCATCGGCTGGTCGAGATCCAGGACCGAGGAGACCCGCGTCACCGGCATCGCTGCGGGTGGGGTCATGAGCGGCGGCGGTGCCAGCGGCATCGACGGCGGCGGTGCCAGCGGCAACGGCGTCGGGATGCGCGGTGCCTGCTGCATCGGCAGGGGCGCCAGCGGGGCGGGTGGCCGGGTGACGGTGCCGGTGGCGCGCGTCATCGGCATTTCGGGCACCGGTACCGGGGCGGCCGGCGTGGGCGCCTTCGGCACGATGGTGCCATCGCGCACCTGACGTGGCTGCCAGTTATGGCTGTTGGGCCCTCCCAGTCCGGTCTGGCCGAACTGCAGGATGTGGGCCGCGAGGCCGAGAGCGACGGTCAGCGACGGCCCGTTGGCGTCGAGGCCATGGATGTCGTATTTGCTCGGCACCAGATCGAGTCCGGCGAGCGGATCGAAGACATGCACCGGCCGGCCGAGGATGTTGCCCAGGATCTCGGCGATGCCCGGCAGCTGGCTCGAGCCGCCGGTCAGCACCAGGTCGGCGACCTGGACCTCGAATTGGCCCTCGACGTAATCGAAGCTCAGACGGATCTCGTTCGCGAGGTCTTCGAAAGCCGGCATGGCGGCATCCATCAACGCTTCCAACGCCTCCCCAGGGGCGGACTTGATGCGCTCGACGTCTTCCGCGGGTTCATTGAAGGTGCGGACGATGGCGTCGGTGATCTCGTTGCCGGCGAGGTAGACCTCGCGGGTGAAGAGCAGGCGGTTGCCTTGGACGATGGCGATGTTGCTTTTGCTGGCGCCGATATCGATCAGGGCGGTGGCGTGTTTCTCGACCCCCGGCTGGGGACCGGGACCGAGCAGCTCATAGGCGTTGGAAAGGGCGAAGACGTCGACGTCGACCACTTCCGGGGCGAGGCCTGCAGCCTTGAGCTGGGTGATGTGGTCCTCGACGAAACCGCGGCGCACGGCCACCAGCAGCACCTGCATGTTGGTGGCCTTGGCCTCATCACGGTCGGGCAGAGTCTGACAGTCGATGATCACCTCTTCGCTGCCGAAGGGGATGTACTTGTCCGCCTCGTAGGCGATGTGCGCCTTGAGCTCGTCGGACGGCAGGCGCGGGGTCTCGACCTGGCGCACGATCACCGAACGGCCCGACACGCTGGTGACGGCGCGCTTGGCCTTCACTCCCAGCTGATCGAGGACCTTGCGGATGACCTCGACCGGCTCCTGCGTTCCGATGCGCGCCTGGGCGTACCCCTGGAGCGTCAGGCGATCGCCGCTGGGTTGCAGCGCCACCGCTTTCACGGAATAGGAACCGACATCGAGACCAACGACCAACTTGCTGCTTCCGAACATGCGTTATCTCCGGTGCTAAAGGCGGTTAGCCAGTCGCATGCTAGTAGCGGGTCGGCAGGGCGCAAATGCCAGGGCGACCGATATGGCGGACCGTTGGCGGCTCGCCCCTCAGCGTGGGGGCAACAGCGGCGTCAGTTCCCACTGCAGTCGGTGACGTTGCACCACCGGTTGGGTCAGCGCCTGGAAGGTCAGCAGGAAGCCCAATTCGCCCTTTCCGGCCCCAGGCAGACCGTCTTTGACGCTGGTGCTGCCCGCACCGGTCAATTCAGTGAGTACCGCCGCGACCGGGGTCGGATCCCCCATGAGGTTGGCGCTCAAACGTTCGACCCCGGCGGGCAGACGCAGAGTGAAGGCCGAGCCCTGCCAGACGCGTTCGATCTCGCCGCCGAGGGGTGGTCCCAGGGGCACACGGCCGGGTTGCTCGCTCGGCAGTGCCAGCAGCTGGCTCCAGATCCGCCCCAGCGCTTCGCTCGAGAAGGCCGCACGCGCAGCCGCGTCGAGGGGCGGGGCGTCGCCAGGAAGGGTCGCCGGCGACTGCTTGTTGATGCGCGCGACGATCGCGTCTCCCCCACGTACCTCGCTGACCGCCCCGGTGGCAGGGATCACCACCACGGTGAGCACACTGCCATACAGGGCCAGCAGGTGACCGAGCAGCGGATCGTCACGCCCGTCGCGCTCGTCCTTGGCAGCGCTGTCGACCAGTCGCCGTGAACCCGGGCCGTCATGGGTCGCCTGGACACGCAGGATGGTCGCCTCCAGCACTGCGCGCTCGGGTGCAGCTTCCACCACCGCCAGGATGAACTTCCAGGTCAACGTCGAGGTGTAGGTCAGCTCGTCGCCCGCGCTGCTCCATGCGACCGACTGCTTGAGGCTGTAGGCGTAGACCTGTTCCGTGCCGACGGTGAAGGCATAGCCCCCCACGGCTGCCGGAACGGCCGCCGGCGCAGTGGCTGTGGGCGTGGCAGGTGGTTCCGCGCCCCATCCGTGCCCCAGGCCGCAGGCGCATATCCCGATCAGCAATAGCGTGCGGCCCATGTCAGCGATCCCGTCGCACGACAAAGCGCCCGAGCGCTCGCAGCGGCTCGGCCCGGGCCCCCAGCGGCACGAGCGCGGCGATGGCCTCGCGTTCGAGACGCTCGGCTTCGCGCCGCGCTGCCTCCAGGCCATGCACCGCGACATAGGTGAGTTTGCCCTGCGCCGCGTCCTTGCCGGCGGTCTTGCCGAGCGTGGCCGAGCTGGCGGTGGCATCCAACACGTCGTCGGCGACTTGGAAGGCCAGGCCAATGGCCTCACCGTAGAGCCGCAACGTCGCGCGCGCCGACGCCGACGCACCCGCGGCAAGCGCACCGAGTTCGCAGCTCGCGCGGATCAGCGCCGCGGTCTTGCCCCGGTGGATGCGTTCCAGGCGCGCACGCGTCGCCGGCGTGTCGTCGATCGGCTGGCCTTCGGCGTCGAGGTCATCCTGCTGGCCACCCACCACGC
This sequence comes from Planctomycetota bacterium, assembly GCA_031425255.1. Classification (GTDB taxonomy): domain Bacteria; phylum Planctomycetota; class UBA11346; order UBA11346; family UBA11346; genus BOG-1363. The sequence goes on along the minus strand of JANPIY010000458.1, from coordinate 1,139 downwards.
CACGGCTGCCGGCGGCGCGCGCCAGCACGCTCACGCCCTCGGCCCCGACCACCGCGGCGGCTTCGAAGGCCAGCGTCTGCAACGCATCGCCCGCGAGGATGGCGGTGGCTTCATCGAAGGCCTTGTGACAGGTCGGGCGCCCTCGCCGCAGATCGTCATCATCCATCGCTGGCAGGTCGTCGTGCACCAGGGTGTAGGTGTGCAGGACTTCCACCGCCGCCATCGCCGCACCCACGCGTTCGTCCATGCCACCACCGACCGCGCGCGCCGCCGCCAGGACCAACGCCGGGCGCAGCCGTTTGCCGCCAGCGAATACGCTGTAGCGCATGGCCTCGTGCAGCCGCGCCGGCGCCTCGTCGGCAGGCGGTAGCCAGGATTCGAGCGCGGCATCGGCCAGCCGCACCGCCTCGCTGAGCAGGGCGAGAGCATCGGCATCGGGCGTGGCCTGGGCTGCGGTCATGCGCGGCAGGTTCCGGTCCTCGTCGGAGGCGGCAAGCGTGGACATGTGAACGGCCGCTCCTCGATGTCCGATGTCCGCACCGCTTTTAAGCCATGGGCATGTTCACTTGGGCTCTCCGACAGCAGACTGCGGACCGCGGACGTCGGACCTCGCCATCCCCCATCCAGGCATTGCCAATGAAGGGTCCGCGGTACGCTGCGCCGATCGTCTCGCGCCCAGGCGAAAGCTTGGCAAATCCCCGGAGTTTCCCGCATGTCCGCTGATCCGTCGCCTGCCTCCAGCCAGCCCTCCAGCCAGCCGCCCACGCCGTTCACCAACGTGCCTTCCAACAGCAACACGAGTGGTGATTACGGGGTTGACAAGATCCAGGTGCTCGAAGGCATGGCGGCCGTGCGCAAGCGGCCCGGCATGTACATCGGCGATCCGGGCGCGGGCGGCCTCTACCAGCTGGTGTGGGAGACCGTCGACAACTCGATCGACGAGGCCCTGGCCGGGCACTGCTCCGAGATCGTCATCATCATCCATACCGACAACTCGCTGTCGGTATCGGACATCGGCCGCGTCAGTCCCGTCGCGCCACATCCATCCAGCGGCAAGTGCACGCTCGAAGTGGTGCTCACCATCCTGCATGCGGGCGGCTAGTTCGACAATCAGGGCGCCGGCGCCTACAAGAAGTCGG